>JAHIYG010000233.1 GCA_018815265.1 Candidatus Altarchaeota archaeon
AATTTTAGTCTTGTGTTTTTTTTGTTGAGTATCCTATCGATTACGTCGGTGCTTTTTGGAAGTTGAGATATGAAGGCGGTACTGTTTGATTTAGACGGTGTTTTGGTAGACACCGAGGATATTAGCACAAAAGCTTCTAATAAGGTGCTTGCTGAATATGGGATAGTGCAGACTCCAGATGAAAAAAAGAAGGTTTTCGGCAGAAGGACAGTCGACAACTACAGGGATGCAATTGAATCCAGAGGCTTAGACATTGACCCCCACATACTTGTGGAGAAGAAAAACAAGGTGTTTGCAAAAATGATAAAGGGTAATGCTGAACCTATGGCGGGAGTCATGAATCTTCTAGACCAGTTGAGAGCTGCCAAAGTCAACGTTGCAGTCGTGTCATCATCGCCACTTGAGAGGGTTAATACTACATTAGATGAGTCTGGTCTGATGCTGGAATTTGACTTTGTAGTTTCAGGTGACTGCTGCGCAAGAGGTAAGCCGAATCCTGAGCCTTTTCTGATGGCGGCTGAGAAATTTGGGGTGATGCCTGGAGAGTGTGTGGTGATTGAAGACGCCCAAGCAGGTATTGAAGCAGGTAAAGCGGCTGGGATGAAGGTAGTTGCTGTGCGCTCCCCAAACACCCATAGCCAGAACTTGAGCAACGCAGATAAGATAGTTGATTCGCTTGAAGAGGTGGATTTGGATTTTCTTAAGAGATTATGATGGATTTCAACTATTTTCTCCCGACAAAGGTTTTGTTTGGCCCTGTTGCATCCGAAAAAGTTGGCAATGAATTGACGCTGAACCGGTGCAGACGTGTTTTGGTGGTTTGCGGGAGGAAATCCATGCGTGAGACGGGGATACTCGACAAAATACTGGGCTGCCTTGGAGAATTTGAGGTCGTGTTGTTTGAATCCGTTGAATCTGACCCCTCAACCGAAACAATCAACGAGGGCGTAAAACATGCAAAAGGCTGTGATGCAGTAGTCGGTTTGGGAGGGGGGTCGGCACTTGACGCTGCAAAGGCCATTTCTGTCGTCGCAACAAATGGCGGAGATGCAGTAAAGTATTTAGAAGGTAAAAAAGCAGATAAAATTGGGATTCCTGTTTTTGCCATACCAACGACTGCAGGGACTGCATCTGAGGTGACACAGGTGTCTGTATTATCCGACCACGGGAAAAAAATAAAGAAAAGCTTTAGAAGCCAATATATGTATCCTAAGACTGCACTGGTTGATTATACTTTGACATTAAGTATGCCAAAGAATGTGACTGCATCCTCCGGGCTGGATGCACTGACGCATGCAATTGAGTCTATGACTTCGACAAAGACGCAACCAATACCCAACACAATATGTGTTGAAGCTGCGGGGTTAGCAGTCAAAAACCTAGGTAATGCATACAAGGACGGGAAAGACAATGTTGCCATGGAGAATATGATGCTGTCGTCATTGATGGCTGGTTTTGGCATAACACACTCCGGTGCCGGGCTGTGTCACGGCTTGTCCTACGCAATATGGAGACTCACTGAAAAGCCTCATGGACTCATATGCGGTATGCTTTTGCCACATGTCATGAGATACAATAGGGGATATGACAGGGGAGTCTATGGGCTCTTGGCAAGACATTGCAGGTTCAAAAACGAAAATGAATTGATAGATAAGATTTCCGAACTAAACAACGACATGGATGTCCCAGAAAAACTATCGGAATGGAGTATAGGCTCAGATGATATTGGGGAGATTGTGAAATATGGCATGGGGGGTTCCACAATGACAAACCCGCGAGAAACAGACCCTAAAGAACTTGCCGGATTTATAGAAGACATAATATAAGAGTATCTAGAATGAGAATTGCAGTGCATGACAAGGATAGGTGCAAGCCTAAATTGTGCAATTTCCTATGTATGAGAGTATGTCCTGTCAACAGGACCGGCGGTGAATGCATAGTTGAGGATGGAGCAGGAAAGGTAAGGATAAGCGAGGTTCTTTGCACAGGATGCGGCATCTGCGTGAAAAAATGCCCTTTTGGAGCCATAAAGATAATCAATTTACCTGAGCAACTTGATGAACCAGTGCATCAATATGGAGTAAATGGTTTCAGGCTCTTCAACCTCCCAATGCCAAGGAGTGGAGTGACTGGAATAGTGGGCTCAAACGGAATAGGAAAATCAACTGCATTAAAGATACTCTCTGGTGAGATACAGCCAAACCTCGGCGACAGCGCAGGATGGGAGGAGGTATTGGATAGATACCGCGGAACTGAAATGCATGATTTCCTGAAAAAACTATCTGAAAAAAGTATCAAAGCATCGTTCAAGCCGCAGTATGTTGAATCCATACCGCGGATAATCAATGGAAGAGTAATTGACATATTAGCTAAAGTGGATGAATTAGGTAAGTTGAATGAGGTAGTTGATGATTTGGACTTGAAAAACAGCCTTGAAAAGGACATCACAGAGGTTTCTGGTGGAGAGCTGCAGAGGGTCGCATTAGCTGCATGCCTCATCCGCGACGCAGATATATACTTGATAGACGAGCCATCAAGCTACCTTGATGTGCGGGAGAGGTTGAATGCTGCAAAAGCAATAAGAAAAACCACAGAGAAGATAGTGTATGTCGTGGAGCACGACCTTGTAGTTTTGGATTACCTAAGCGACAACATACACGTTATATTCGGGGAACAGGGAGGATATGGCATAATATCAAATATCATGGGTACCCGCGCAGGCATAAATGAATATCTGACTGGATTTTTGAGGAGTGAAAACATGCGGTTCAGGGAGGAGATACGTTTCGGTGTCAAACCACCCACATCCACGAAAAAGATGTCTGTTCTCGTAGAATACCCTGAAATCAGAAAAAAATACGACAGATTCAGCCTGGAAGTCGACGCCGGCACTGTGAAGACCCCTACAATAAGGGGTATTCTTGGACCAAATGCAACGGGTAAAACCACATTCATGAAGATACTAGCCAACACTGAAAAGCCAGACGGTAAAGAAGTCAGTATTGGTGTGAGGATATCTTACAAACCACAATACATCAAAGCAACAGAGGAGGTAGTAATCTCCTTGAATATGAAGGGGGAGTTGATTGACAGATTCAGGCTCACACACCTCCTCGACAAAAAACTCTGTGAACTAAGCGGTGGAGAACTACAAAGAGTTGCTATTGCAGACTGCCTTTCAAAGGATGCTGACATCTACATGCTGGATGAACCCTCAGCCTACTTGGATGTGGAAGAGAGGCTCTCCCTTGCCAAGTATCTACACAGCTTCGGCTACGACAACAAGGCATCAGTTATGGTCATAGAACATGACATACTGTTGATAGACTATCTATCAGACGAGTTGATGGTCTTCAGCGGTGAATCAGGAGTCTTCGGAAAGGCGAGTGGACCGCATGATATGCGGGAGGGGATGAACATGTTCTTGAAAGAGATGGATGTGACATTCAGGCGAGACCCAGACTCTGGCAGGCCTCGCGCCAACAAGAAAGACAGCCAAAAGGACAGACAGCAACGTGAAAGCGGACAGTACTACTACAGCGGATGAACTACAGCATAAAATGAGGCAGAAAGTATCTAGTGCAAAACACAAAGCATTCATCATATTATCCGCCATCTTTATCCTGACAG
>JAHIYG010000022.1 GCA_018815265.1 Candidatus Altarchaeota archaeon
GGTTGGGAGATAAAAAGGGTGGAGGGTCTGACTTTGCTTTTGATTTACACAGCATTTATCTTAAGCCTTTTTTAGTGGGCTTTTAGGAAGCGGTTATACTGTTGCGTCAACAGGGTTTTATGGTATTTTTCCTCCTGAGCCAATGTCATAAAAAGCTTTTTTACAGAGGTTTCATCAACTTTTGAGGCGATATATATGTAGTTTTTCATGGAGTATTCTTCGAGGGATATCGCATACTTTATGACACGGACAAGGTATTCAATGTTTGATTTAGAATGTGGTTGATGCCCATATGACATGTCTAACAGTTCGAATCCCTTCAATGCTAGGTTGGTACTGCCTTGTGTGATGATGTTGCTTATTGCCTTAACGTGTTTTTCCTCCATATTTGATAGGTTTTTGAATAGTTGTTTGGCGTTTTTGTCCTCTGTCTGGGTTGACCACAGAAGGTAGTTGTCTCTTGCAGTCTCTTCCTGTTTCAATGCATACTTCAGCGCTGATTTAAAAGAAACCATAGTAGTTATTATGGATTAAGTTTAATATTTCGCATGGCAAAGAGGAAAAGACAAGTATCCACTGTAAAGGTAGGGATACTATTATCAGGGGTACTTGCGATAGTGCTTGGAATCCTTGTATTTCTCTCAGTGATTAGTTTCACACTCGCAGGCATAATAATCTTGGTGATGCTGCTGGGAATGCTCGTATTACACGGCGGCGGCACTGAATTGGCGACAGGCCTCTCCGATGCAGAAGGATATGAGCGTCAACTAGAGGAGGAAGAACAGAGAAAAGCTGAAGAGGCAGAGTATTTTGGGGAAACACCAGAGGAGGAATAATTTTCCACTGCTCTAGGAATCAGTTAATATTGTCCAGAATGCGTTCCATATTATATGAAAGGAAAGATGCCAGACTACAGGGTGTCAACGGTTGTTAATGACCCCGAATCTGGAAAGGACAGGTGGACAAATGTTGGAGTAGCATTCCAAAACAACGACAGCATAACAGTTCTAATAGATGCGATGCCAGTAAACGGAAAACTAATCCTTACAAGACCGCGCAAAAACGGGGATGCACAATAACATCCCCCCATTTTTTACAGCCTATACCCCAGCTTCCTCTGAAACGTTGTTCGACGAGCCAGGAGTGGGTGTTGTAGTCCAAAGCCATTGGCCGGAGCCGTCTGGAACCCTGCCTGCTGAGAATCCCATGTTTTTAGGGTCGAATGAGAATGAGTCCACAGTGTATCCGAGGTTGTTTTTCAAGGTTATTTTCCCGTCGAATGCGTTTATTTCGCCGAAGTAGACGCTGTATTGTTTGGGTTTGATTTCTCCGAAAAGGGGTAGTACTGATTTTGCGGATTCTAGTGTCCAACCGTTAAGGTATACTGTTTGGTCGCCCGGGTTGTATATTTCCACGTATTGGTCTTCCCACCCTGCTTCTCGGGGGTTTAGGAGTATTTCGTTTAGTTTAGGTTGTGTGTTTCCTGGGTTGATGTAGATGAATAGGAGTAGAAATGTTATGAATGCAAGTGTGAACACTATTAGGACGAGTTTTGATGCTTTCACGAAGGTTGTGACAGAATCCAGCATGGTTAAGTAATTTGTTCAGGAGTATAAAGATGGGTGTTAGTGGATGGGTGGTGTAGTGTTGGTTGTGTAGGAGGTTATTTATTTATGCTAGTGGAATATTATAGCCAAGAGCATATATTTTTTTAAAGAAATCTATGCTTTTGAATATGTGTTGAGGACAGTATGTCCTCAACAGTATGTGGGGTTCTATGGGAAAACATGGGATTTTTTATCATATTAGAAATATTTTGGATTTGATTAGGCTGAGGAATGCGTTGATGAGTTTTTTCGGCGTCTACATTGGAGCAATGCTTTTTAACATTGGTTATACCACAGAGTATATGAATATCCTGTTGGCTGCGGTGTCAACTATGCTTGTTTTGGGTGGGGGCAACACATTAAACGACTATTTTGATTATTTGATTGATAAGGTGAACAAACCGCATAGGCCCATTCCATCAGGTAGGGTAAGCCGGTCAGACGCATTTATTTTGTCGTTGGTTATGTTCCTCATTGGTTTGGCAATAGCGAAATCAATCAACATCTACTGCCTGTACATAGCAGTTTTTAACACGTTTGTTTTGGTGGCGTATGCAAGATATGGTAAGAGGCTTATTTTGATTGCGAATATCTCAATAAGTTATCTTGTTTCTTCGGTTTTTATCTATGGCGCGGCATCAGTGTATGAGCCAGCCATGACCTTGAACTTTGCAGGTGTGAAGTTGGTTTTGATTTTGTCTGTCTGTTCATTCTTTACGAATTTAGGTAGGGAGATTATTAAGGATATTGAGGATTTGGAGGGGGATAAAAAGGCGTACTGTTGCACGTTACCGATAGAATACGGGGCGGAACAGTCAAAGAGGTTGGCTTATGCAGCAGTCATCGCTGCTGTGTTGTTGAGTTATGTCCCGATATTTTTGCCGACATACAACTTCAACGAACTGATGTATGCAGTGGTGGTAACTTTGGCAAACGTATTGCTTATTTACTCGATGAAAGCCAAAAACCCATCCACAATACAGAAACTGTTAATCATTGGTATGACACTCGCATTAATCGCCTACTACCTAGCAATACTCAAGCAAATATTTGGTTGAGGGGAGTCTAGCCTCCTTCGGACTTCTTTAACATAGTTCCTTGGAATGTATGCGCCGAGGTATTCTTTTATTTTTGTTTGAATAACATATTCTAGGGATGAAGGGTCAGTTATCTGTTGAATTTTTAGTTATAGTCTCTGTTTTGCTTGTGGTATTAGGGTCGGTAATTTATATCGCCCAATCCGAGTATCAGACGACAGGCCGCAACATTGATGCTGCTATGGCGAGGAAGACGATTAAAGACCTGTCTTATGCGGCAAAGGAGGTTTATAGCCAGGGTGAAGGAGCTAAAAAGACTGTTTTTGTGAAGGTGCCTAAAAACATAGTTTCGTCCGTTGTGGGTGGCAGATACCTAAAGTACACCATGAATCTTGCAGGCAATAATCAGGATATTATGGAGCCTTCAGATGTGTGTATTTCTGGATTTCTCCCAGAAGACGATGGCGGACAGTGGGTAACTGTTGAAAGCGTGGGAAGTTGTGTTTTAATCGGTGAAACCTCCCTTGTTGTTACTCCGAAAAAAATAGATTTCAGATTATATCCTGGGCAGACACAAAGCCATGTTGTTACTGTGCAAAACTTTGGGTCTGAATCGAGAGACTATACTGCAGCTTTATCAGGTTCTAATCTTGCATCTGTCAATAGCAGCGGCGGAAGCCTGGCACCAAATGAGAACAACACCCTGCTCATTGACCTGCAGACGATGCCTGCAACCCGTCCAGGCTACTACTATAATGAGTTGCTTATAGAATCAAATGATATCTCTCATGTTTACATATCCACTTTTGTCGTTGCCGAAAAAAACATGACACTTTATCCGGAACAGATTACCGAGACCATAACAGTTTCAGAAAGCAGGACAGAAAACATCATGGTATGCAATAATGGAGACCTGCCACTGAGTGACATATCATTGTCCTGTACGGGGCAGGTGTCAAGCTGGTGCAGCTTCCCAGACGGGCCTGCAGCGTCATCATTAGCAGTCTCGCAGTGCGTGAGCAAAAGATTGACTCTCACTGTGCCAGCATGGACTTCTCCCGGCATGTATTCGGCGACGCTATCCGCCCAGGCACAAGAAGGAGTATCGGATAGCACACCTATCACAGTTGATGTAATACCTACACAAGTAACGACATCATCTACAACTACTACAACATCAACAACGACCACTACGACGACTACAGTGGGTGATTCCTGCGACACCTACTGTATATCCCAGGGTTATAGCCAGGGGACATGCAGGTCAAACATAAACTGCGCAGGACACGAAACATACGTTCCAGGAACCTACTGTCTGACAAGCCCGCAGATATACTGCTGCTGCGACCCATAAACGCATAAATACGGCAAATCAAAATAGACTGTATTCAAGCATAAACCATGATGAGAGGATACTCTAGAGGGCAGATATCGATAGAGTTGATGGTCACCTTAGGCATAGCTTTGCTGCTTTTTATTTTCCTCATAGACGCAGCCATAAACCAAACCTCTCTCGCTAAGGATTTAACTATCCGCTCAAACGCCAAAGAAGTGGTTTCATACGTTGCAGAATCCATAGATGACGTCTATTTGGGGGGGAACAATGCAACAAAAATTATCACCCTCCCATACGCTCTGCGGGGAGAAATCGAATACAACATAAGAGTCTATCCCCGTTCTGTGCTTCTGACATATAACCTGAATGGCCAAAGACATGCTTCACAAAGTATACTAGCAAAAAACATAAATGGGACAGAATACTATGTCCTGCCAAAGACAGCGGTTAGGATAAGAAACCATGGAGGGGGGGTGTATTTTGAGTAAAGGCCAGTTGAGTTCCATCGACTTGGTGTTCGCATCCCTTTTGGTTGTGTTCATCCTCCTCACAGTATATGAGGTCTGGGGCACTACCGTGACAAAAACAGGATCCTACCACCAGAACAGAAAAATCAATGATATGCTGTCGTCAATATCAGAGGCGCTAGTCACTACAGCCGGGAACCCGCCAAACTGGCACGAGCTTGCCTCAGTGAATCCAGACAATATTTCATCTATCGGTTTTGCAGTACGGCAAAATGTCCTAGACTACAAAAAACTAGATAAAGCCGCAGAGTTAGACTATGCAGACTTAAAAAACATATTGGGAGTTGGCGGTGATGAAATATCAATCAAAGTCTATGATTTGAATGCAGCTAACCGCATCCTGTATGATATAGGCATGGATGGCGGCTCCACAGAATCCAGGATATCGCGGCTTGCAATACTAAACCAAACAAGTGTGGAGGTTGTAGTTTCACTCTCGAAAAACGACAGTAGGGCATAAAAAAATGACAGGCATATTCACATTGGATGGAGTAGTGGGGTTCGTATTATCCATGATAATCCTCACCACCACAGTGTACATGCTCGCCCAACCCAAATCAGGTGACAACAGGCCATTATATGGGCTATCACATGATATCCTGGCTGTTGCAAAGGAGAGTGGAGCCCTTGATTATGCAGTTGACGGCACAGGCTATGGCATAGAGGAGATTAGGTCGCATACCCCCATTCAGGTATGTTTTGAAATAGATGTCTTAAACGCGTCAGGGTCTGAGATACTGCGTAACGGAGACTGCGGATTCACAGGAGATGTAGTAGTTGCAAAAAGGAGTTTCGTCCACAAAAGACGATATTACATTGCTGAATTGAGGAGTGAGTACAGATGAAAAAAGGGATGTTTTTCTCGCTTATGACAATATTGCTTTCAGCCACAGTTCTTACCGTGGCATTATACTATGCGAGCCTAGGATATGCCAAAGACATGTCATCACAAAAGGTAGCAGCCATATTCAACGATGTTGGAGTGGATGTAAAAAAGATACTCTCAACAGATGCAAGCGTTGAATATGATAGCACGCATAGGAACATTATATTTACGGACAGATTTCCGAATGAGAATGCATCAGACGACCTTGCAGCCTATGAATCATTTATGGAGGGCATATATGCAAGAAAAACCAACACTGTCTTAGACTTCAAAAGAGGTCGTCCAATTTACTACATAGTGCCGACAGACCTTGTCATTGACTACCCGACATGGGATAAAAACTCACTGCGACTCTACAACAGCACAGGAGAGGCAACTGGTTTGGAAGACATTGATATCTGGGTGAACTCTCAAACAAATTTTATTAACACATCCCAGACAATTTACTCTGGCGACATGACATTCACCCTCAATGCAAGCTTTCCGAATGCGAAATACCACCTAACCCAAGCCTTGTCTAGGACAAAACAATCAAATATCACCCTCAACCTAGAGGGGGCAAGGATAAATATCTACTTTGGTGCGAACAATATAGACGGGGTCGAAAGAAACAGCTCGCTTGTGATAAGCAAGGTGGGTGAAATATTCATTGATGCAACTATTGCCGCCGGCTTAAACGGTCCAGGTTACGTTGGTGTGATGTCAGACTCCAGACTCCTCGTTGAAGATACTGTAACCCGCGAAGACAACATATGGCTTACCCCTGAAATCACAGAGGAATATTCAATAGATTACAATCCTCAAACGACAACGACTACATTGGGTGATTCCTGCGACACCTACTGTATATCCCAGGGCTATAGCCAGGGGACATGCAGGTCAAACATAAACTGCGCAGGACACGAAACATACGTTCCAGGAACCTACTGTCTGACAAGCCCCAAAATATACTGCTGCTGCGACCCATAGGCACATAAATAGGCACATGGGAAAATATTACCTAACAATGATGTCAGATGTTAAAATTCTGGAGTGCCTGGGTCATGGTGAAAAGACAATAGGTGAGCTGAAAAAAACTTTAGGGATAAATGATGCCAAATTCTTAAATGCCGCAATATCCCGGCTTGCAAGAAAGGGATATGTCACAGTTAGGAAACCATGGTTTAGGGACTTTAGGGTGAAGTCAACAGGGAGAACATATGCTCCACCTAATACTCGCGTCATAGCAGTCATGAACCTTAAGGGGGGAGTTGGCAAGACTACCACCGCAGTCAACCTCTCAGCCAAGATTGCTGAGGCTGGGAAAAAGACACTTCTCGTCGACATGGACCCGCAGGCAAGCGCATCATTCCACTACGAGATATCATCCACAGTAGGGACATATAAGGTACTAACAGCCGAAGCCAACATATCCGAGGCCATAACAGCTACATGTAATAAAGGCCTAGATATTCTTCCAGCCAACCTTGACCTTGCAGGCGCTGAAGCTGAGTTCCCAGGCTACAGCGGAATGTCTAAGCTGAGAAAATCCCTCACAGAAGTGGCAGACGAATATGAATACATAATAATAGACTGCCCACCCTCGCTTAGCATGCTATCAATCAATGCATTATGCGCCGCTGAATCCGTAATAGTGCCGCTAGAGTGCGACCAGTATGCGCTTGAAAGCCTAAGAAACCTTGAGAAGGTAATAGATGAGGTTAGGAAATTCAATCCTATACTTCACATCGGGGGGATACTCATAAACAAATTCAGACCCCAGGAGGACAGAGCAGCTGAAATCGAGCAGAAAATAAGGCAGAACTACAAAGACAACACCTACAACATAATCATCCCATATGACGATGCAACGGCAAAAACCTGCCAAACAAATGTGCCGATGAACATGGAGGCAATAGAAGCCCCAATGGTTAAGGCATACGGGAAACTTGCTAAAGAGGTGATTAACAATGGGTGAAGGGCTTAAGGCACTATTCACTGAGCGGCCGCTGGATGCCGACGTAAAAGAGATTCTTGCTAAGATGGACCGGCTGCTCGGGGATCTGCCGCCAGGAAAGATTGCTGAGTTCGCAAAATCCAAAGAATTCAAACTATATCAGAAAGTCCTAAAAAGATATGGGGTTAAGTAATGGGTCTTCTAACGAAAGCACTGGAAGAAAATGAGAAAAACAAAAAAATAAAAAATCAACTGATAGATGTTATTGCAGCATGCGGAAAAACAGATCTTAAACACCTCATGCAAGCGACAGGCATGAGGAAAAAAGAAATAACTGAGATTGCAAAGGAGCTGAAAAATGAGGGTATTATAGATATTAAAGGAAACCTTCCGACAATCAGAAAATACATCTACCTTGGCGAAGTCAAGGCAAAACCAGCCCCCAAAGACTTGATAGACCTCTTGGAGTCAAAGGGTAAGATTACTGTAAAGGATGCTGCATCAATGCTCAATGTCAGCGTAGAGACAATATCTGCCTGGTCCAAAGACCTGATGCATGAGGGACTAATCTATTTAAAAAATCCGCGGTTTGGACAGGCAACACTCATCGGAGATGACATAAAAATAAAGAAGTTCAGGGTGTTGTCCACCATAAGCGAAAAAAGAAAAACCCAGTGGGTCATCCACACAAAAGCAGACCTACTTATCGCGCTTTTAGAGAAGGAAAAATCTATGACCTTAAACCAGGCAATCAATGTGTTGGAGACCGACGAACAGCACCTTCTTGACCTGGTCAAACGACTTGGGAAAATAGTTCAAGTCGAGTATCCGACAAACCCCCTCTCCAATCCTAAGATACAGCTAGTGCAGGGGATAACCCACCTGATTGACAAGGCAATAGAGGGCACAGTAATTAACTCATATGAGATGGACGCAGACGACATTGAAGTCGGCGTATCCATCTCAACCAAACCAGAAGAGTCCATGCCGCTTTATCATCTGAAGACCCCATATATTGGCGAAGCCACCAAGGCGCTTCTGAAATCATTCACAGACGAGATATCAGATGAGATAGCAATATCATCTGATGACATAATGGACCCGAAACGGATGCTGGAGTTAAAGGACAGGTTTCACGAGGCCGCAACAGATGCCATAAGGTCGCATCTGGAAGTCGGCGAAATGGATGTCAGAATCCTGTCTGCAGTCATGCTCCACGACATGTTCGGCCTCGGAGACATAGAGCTACTCCTACATGACGACTGGCTGGAGGAAATCTGCATAAACACAAGCCAGTACCCAGTAACCGCATATCACAAACGCCACGGATGGGTCAAAACCAACATAAAGGTTGAGGACGAACGCATGGTCTACAACTTCGCATCACAAATCGGCAGAAAGGTGGAACGGGAGATAACCGGGCTCAGCCCCATAATGGACGCCCACCTCCTTGAAGGCGACAGAGTTAATGCCACACTGTTTCCGATATCAAATTTCGGCAACACAATAACAATCCGCAAGTTCTCAAGAAGCCCGTGGACTGTAGTCAACTACATCAGCGACGACATGCGGACACTGAGCCCGGAGATGGCGGCATTTTTGTGGCTGTGCATACAGTACGAACTCAACATCATAGTTGGGGGAGGCACAGCATCAGGGAAAACCAGCATGCTTTCAAGCCTGTGCTCACTGATACAGTCCACACAACGGGTACTCACAATAGAGGACACACGAGAGATAAACCTTCCGAAATATCTTAGATGGAACTGGGTCCCGCTTACAACACGAAGCCCGAACCCGGAGGGCAAAGGCGAAGTCAGCATGCTTGACCTAATCGTCACCTCCCTTAGGATGAGGCCTGACAGGATAATACTAGGTGAAATAAGGCGCCGGCAGGAGGCTGAAGTGTTGTTTGAGGCTATGCACACCGGACATTCAGTTTACTCTACAATACACGCCGACACATCAGAAAACCTCAAGCGAAGGCTTATTGAATCCCCCCTGGAGATACCATCAGCCGAAATAGAGGCATTGCATCTGATAGTAATAGTGTATCGGGACCGGCGGCTTGGAGTGAGGCGGGTCTTTGAGATAGCTGAAATCATGCCATCAAGCACAGGGGATGAATTCGAATTAAACTACCTCTTCAGGTGGTTTCCTAGGATAAATGAGTTCAAGAAAGTCAGCCAAAGCAAAAGGGTCATCGACGAATTGATGATGCACACAGGCATGAATCAGGATGAGATAAACAAAGACCTTGCTGAAAAGGAGGCTATATTGAAGTGGATGGAAAAAAACAAGATATACAGTCTCAACGCAGTAGGGGAGATATTTGACCAGTACTACCGCGACCCAAAAAAGCTAATGGAGAAGATAAGAAAGTAAGATGAACAAGATACCGCTGATGGTCGTGCCCATAGGCAGTCTCCATTTCCTGGCTGCGAGATTTAGAGGGTTTGGGGGGAAGGTCTCAAAAATATTTCCCAAGATACATGGGGACATAAACGAGGCAGGTTTGCGCGTTGACGCTGACGAATACATAGCATATTGCCTGCTCTCATCGGGTCTAATATCTGCAGCAATAGCTTGCCTGCTTTCAACGACCATTTATATTCTCGGCGCGGAAACGCAGAGGATTTTACTGATTGGCACACTATCTTCCACAGCCATCTTCACCCTCTTCTTTCTTGTCCTGATAAGCTACCCCAACATCCTCGCAGGAAAAAAAGCCGAACTACTGGAGCGGGACCTCATATACGCCTTAAAAGACATGCACCTTGAGGTGCTGTCTGGCATTACAATATACTCAGCCCTAAACGGGGTAGCCAAGGGAGGATATGGTGAGGTGTCTAAGGAATTCGAAAAAATCGTCGACAAATCCAACGTCGGGGTCCCAATCGACGAGGCACTTGAGACGCTGGCGCTTAGGACAAGAAGCGAACACCTGCGCCACAGCATATGGCAGATAGTCAACAGCATGAGGTCTGGCTCATCCATCGAAGACATACTCAGGGAGCTTACCCTGGAGCTGACGACCGAGAGAAAAACCAAGATACGACAGTACTCCCAAGACCTAAACGTCCTAATCCTCATGTACATGCTCTTCGCAGTCGTGGTGCCAACCATTGCGACAACACTCATCATAGTGTTGGGGCCGTTCATGGGGGTGAACATAGGCGTCAAGGTGTTCTACATCATCTTGCCACTATGTTTTTTCATACAGATTTCCCTGGTCGGATATATCAAGAGCCGCAGGCCGATGGTGTACCTATGAAGAGGATATTCAGGTCGTTTTCGAAGGTTTTCCCAAAAAGCTTTCTCGAGGATACACACGAGATGCTGCGTTTCGCAGACTTCGAATTGGATGCGGAAATATGGCTGGGTGAGATAGTAACAGTAGCGTTGTGCATTTCTGCAGTGATGGTTTGGCTGTCTACATACAGCAGTTCCTCATTTTTCATATTATCCGCCGTTATAGTCCCCATCATATATCTTGTGGGCGCATACAGCATACCATTTTTCATTGCAGAAGACAGGGCTGAGAAGGTCGAGAAGATTCTCCCCAATGCCCTCCAGCTTATGAGCTCAAACATCCTCGCTGGCATGACACCTTTTCAGGCGATGAAGCTTGCGTCAAGGGATGAGTTCGGGGCATTGAAAAATGAACTTGACAGAGTAACGGCCAAATCATTAGGCACTGAATCTTTTTCAACATCCGTAAAAGAGATAGCAAAACATATCCGGCTTCCAGCACTTGAACGCTCCCTAAAACTTTTTGTCAGAAGCATAGAATCAGGCGGACACCTGTCCAAGGTTCTTGATGAAACAGCAAAGGACATAAACGACAGTCTCATGCTCAAGCAGGAGATGATATCAAATGTGCGCTCATATGCGGTGTTGATAGTTTTGACTGTCATGATTGGGGCACCACTCCTCTTCAACGTCAGCATACTATTCACAGAGAGGCTGAACACGCTCAAGCAGGGGTTCTCAACCTCAAGCGCTGAAGACTTTGGAATGGATCTTCTGGTATCTGAGTCTTTCGACCCAAATTTTCTCATAGGCATCTCCGCAGTCATAGTGGCTGTGACATCGACAATCGCCAGCCTCCTAATAGGCGTCATAGTGTCAGGCAAGGAGAAATACGGGATACGATACGCATTCGTTATGGTTCCGACATCGCTTATAATATTCTACGGTGTCAGAATAATCGTGCACACATTAGTTTAGGATTAATAAACGAAAAAAATAATAGTTAACGAAGGTAATTACTATGAAAAAAGGACAATTGTCTACGGAGTATCTGGTTATTTTAGGAGTTGTTGTGATTCTCGCTTTGATTGTGATATCAGTCTTGGGCGGATTCATAGACATTGGCGCAGGAGCAAGTTCAAACGCAGCAAAGGCTTACTGGGGGTCAGCAGACATTGGATTGACGAACTGGCAGGTTGCGGAAACAGGCGATTCAAGTTTCGCAGTCAGAAACAACATGGATTACACAATAACTGTGAAAAAAATGAGTGTTGGCGGTGTCAGCACAACAAGCGCATTCACCCTGCCTGCAGGAAAATCCCAGACTGTGACCATAGCCTCAATCGGATGCACCAAAGGAAGTCCATACTCATATCTAGTCTACTTCGAGTATGACGACGCGCAACACAGCATAACAGATCTAAACTACACTGGAGCCAAGAACATAGAAGGCACATGCAACTGAAGAAAACAATGAGGGCATGTAAAAAGCCCTCAAATCTTTATTTTTTATCCATAGGATAGAAAAATGTGTTCTGATGAGGTAGGGGAGACTTATTGCGGTTGCCCATCTTAGGTGATTCCATTATCGGTTGTGGATAGTGTAGGTGGTTTTCTCAATAGTCTATATCCCCTAACCCCTCTCGGATGCTCTCTCTGGATTTTTTTATTAGTTTTGATTTTTTACTTATGGTTTTCCAGAATTTGCCTCGTTTATTCTTGTATTGTTTTTCATGCCGGGAGAGGTTATGTGCAATTTCTTTCTTTAATTTGTGGTAGTTCTTCAGTCTATCTTCAGATATTTTCCCCTCGGACACCGCCAATATGACGGCGCATCCCTGTTCATTCGTGTGCGTGCAATTCTTGTACTTGCATTCGTGTGCGTATTCTTCGATGTCTGAGAAGGCATTTTTGAGTCCTGCGTCATTTTTTAGGAGCTGTACCTCTCTTAAGCCAGGCGTGTCAATTACTATGGCCCCACTGGGTAGTAATATGAGGTTTTTGGAGGTTGTAATGTGTCTACCTCGCCCATCATGGGTGCTGACAGACCCAGTCTTTTGCCTTTCCTCTCCGATTAGAAGATTGATGATTGTTGATTTGCCAGCGCCAGATGAACCTAAGAAAACAACTGTTTTGCCGGGTTTTAGATGGGGGAGAGTCTGTTCTATGCCCTGATTTTTTAACGCGCTTAAAGCGTATACGGGCACGTTTTTAAAAAGTCCCCCAACTTCTGAAACAACCTGCGCTAAATCTTTGCATATGTCCGCCTTGTTTAATAGGAAGACTAGTTCTGCGTTGCTGTCAGCTGCGAGGGCCGCATATCTTTCAAGCCGCCGTATACTAAAGTCTGCATCGAGTCCGCTAACGATAAAAACTGTGTCGATGTTTGCTGCAATAACCTGTTCCTGCATAGCTTTGCCTGCGACTTTTCTGGAAAACTTGCTTCTCCTAGGCAGCATTCCATGGATGGCGGGGTATCCAGTTTGATCATTTGGTTTAAATGCAACCCAATCACCGACTGTGGGGTAATCATCTTTGGAATGGCAGCCACCACGGAATTTCCCGGATAATTTCCCCCTGATTAAGCCGCCTTCAGACATTAGTTCATAGTCTAACCTATTAGATCCGATAATACGGGCAGGCGAAAAACCAGCCTCCATAAAACTCCGGAAACCCTTTTCAAGCTCCCCATCCCATCCGAAATCAGACAGATCCATCTTAAACGTCTTAAATACTATCTTACTAAACAATTAAAGTAGATTTTTAACTAGACTCCAGTATGACAGCGCACAAGTTCCACCTCTGCCCGAAGTGCAGCAAAAAATTCACCCCAAAATACAAGCTCGCATCATACAAAGGCGAGAAGATAACCTGCCCCCGATGCCAGAAGGCCTCACAACCCCCGAAACAGAGTCGAAGCGTCTTAAAGCTACTTCAGTGGGCTCAAGAGGCAGGCATCACATTACACTTAAGCAAAGACTTAGGCAGTGAATTAC
>JAHIYG010000234.1 GCA_018815265.1 Candidatus Altarchaeota archaeon
CTCTCATCCAGGAAAAGCAGATAGCTCATCCAGCAACCTCAATCTGCTGGACACCGATGAACTTAACCTTTTCAACACTGTCTTTTTGGACTTCAAGACATAATTCAACAGCCTCTTTAATCCTATCCATAACCTGGGAAACACTCTTACCCTGCGTATGACAACCCCTCAACTGAGGAACCTTAGCAACAAAAACACCATCCTCATCCTGCTCAATCAAAACAGTAAACTGAAACTTTTTCATGTGCAATAACAAATAGGAACAAGCTAAAATAAAAAAGCATAGCCTATTATAACACAAACGACATCACTAAAATAACTAAAATGAAGAAAAAATCATTGTGTTTGGATTGATCCTGTGTGGATTAATCTTAGTTTTATCTATTCTAATCGGTCTTTTTTTCATTCTATACAATCCCACCCACTATCCTCATGATACAGAATTGATTGATGCATTGGAAAGTTACCGTCTAAAATATGGTGGTTATCCCTCTTCTTTAAAGCTTTTGTATCCAGAATATCTAGGCAAAACATCAGCATATAGAAAAATATCCTATGCAAGTAATACAACCTACTATGAGTTGGAATACATTTGTATGATGGGAACCTATTGTGATTATAATTCCAATGAAAAACAATGGACATACTATGATTGACTGACTTTTTTTTTATTTTTCTGTTATTTTCATGCACATGTCAAGCCAGCGGATGTAGGTGTTTGCTGCGGCCCGCATTGCTGTCAAATCTTTCGCGTTTATTTCAAGGATTAGTTTTCCGCTCTCGTATTTTAAGTCGATGCTGGAGCGTGTGTGTATGTCTTCTTCAATCTCGGGTTTGATGGACTTTAGGACGGCATCTGCTTTTCGGGGGTCTGCCTCAACTTCTAATATGAGTTGGTTCATCTATCTGGCTATGACTGTTTTTTGGTGCTCTTCTGTCCGCTGTTTGACCCAGATGTTGTTTCTCTTGACTGAGCATGCGTTGCATTTCATCTTGTTTCTTAGAAGTTCTGTGTACTCGAATTCTGTCCCGCATTCAATGCATACGTAAACCATTTTTATTGTTCCTCAACTGATTTGCTCCTGATTTTTGATATGTGTGTGCCGCCGGTGAATGTGTGTTTGCAGGTTTTGCATTTCCATATGCCTGCAGCTACCCTCTTGACCTTTCCTTTGCTACAGCTTGGGCAGTTGCTTGTATTCTTTTTTTCTGCCTCTATCTTTGCTGCTTCTCCCCTTAGTTTGCGCCCGACTCTCGGGCCGTACCTACCAAGGCTTCCGACTTTTCGTGTGTGGCTGTACATCGTGCCAAGTATCTAGGAAATAATGTTATAAAAACACCCCGTATGGGGTGTTTTTTGTTTTTAGGCCTCAAGTTGGGATCTTATTGTCCCTGACATTTCAAAGGCTTTTTTAACTAATGCCTTCACTTCATCTGGCTTGAAAGCACCTACTCCTCCCTTTTGCATCGCGTTTAGGGTGTCTGTAGTGGTCACAGTCAGTCTTGCGTCTTGGGCGTATTCTTCGTCCATGTCAGTGTCTAATATGATTTTAGACCCTATTTTGCTGAATGTGAACGGCACTGGCGTGCATTCAATCTCGAGTTTCCTATCCCATTCTCCGCGGACTATTTTTGTCCCGTCGAATTTCGGCACTTGCGTGTTCAATAGTGCAGCTATTGCCGCGTATCCTCCGGCGTCTATCAGGTTTCCGCTGTGGTTTAGGATGTGTATGTCTATGTTTACCATCCATACTTTGTCTTCTTGTATGTATAGTTTGTCGAAGTCTATGCATTTCGACTCCCTGATTCCCCGGTCTATGACGCGCGCGACCTCTATTGCGTCTTCCCTTGGTGGTCCTGACTCGAATGCTGGATGTGCTATCGGTCGAAATTCCACTGATGTTGACATGACTCCTGATGTCGGGCTGTCTGGGTATGGTTCGCCGACTGTCATTGTGATCCCAGCCAACACTTCGGTGTCTCCGAGCTTAACATATGCTGAACCACATGCTTTGTCTGCGACATATCCCTTTATTATTGTGAGTGGTCTCACCTCCTCTAGTTCGCGCCCTGAAATTCTTTTTTCCTCTGTCTCCAACAGGTTTGTTATGTAATCCTTTTTCAGGTAGCTGTCTATGTTCATTGTTGCACCTCCTTGGCAAGCAGTGCCTGCTTCATCATCTCATATACTTTAAGGCATCCGTTGTATGCTAGGTCGAATCCTTTTTCGAATTCTTCGTTTGTCATCTGGCCGTCCATCTGTAAAAGCACAACTTCTCCTGTCCTTGGTGCTATTGCCATTGGCAGGTCAGCTTCTCCGAAGTTGTCTTCATCCTTGAACAGGTCAAGGATTACTTCTCCTCCTGCTTTGCCTGCTGCGCATGCGACCACTAAATCCCTCATCGGGACGCCGGCGTCAGCCAGTGCAAGTGATGCAGCAGTCAATCCAACGCATCTTGTGCCAGCATCTGCTTGTAGTATCTCTATGAATACATCTATTGATGTGTCTGGGTACAGGTGCGTCTCAATGACTTTAGACAGAGCCTCAGATGATATTTTGCTTATCTCTACGCTTCTGCGGTCTGGCCCTGGCCTTTTCCTGTCTTCCACGCTGAAGGGGGCCATATTGTATGTCACCCTTACAGTTGATTCTGTAGGGTTAGAAAGTCTTTTTGGGTGCATGACCCTTGGGCCATATACTCCTGCTATGGCTTTGTTTTTTCCCCATTCTACATATGCTGAGCCCTGTGCGTTCTTCAGTATGCCGATTTCCATCTTTATCGGCCTTAGCTCGTCTGGTTTTCTCCCGTCCAACCTGACTCCGTTTTCAATCAGTTTTATATCGCTTTTTCCACTCATTTTAAATCACTTCAATGAATTTGACTTTTTTTCCTTGAGATAATTCGTCATCTTGTCTGTTAACCCGGACTGGTATGCTTGTTCCTCAACCATTCTGATGGCTTCCCTTGCAAGCGCAACATCCCCCTCTTTAATCCATATTAGGCCGTTTTGTCCGACGGAAATCCTCGAACCGGTATATTGCCTGATGACTTCTATCATGGATTTCTTCTTGCCTATGATTCTAGGTACCCTGGCTGGTTTGACAGAAACTATCAGCCCCTTTTCAAGTATCCGGGGGCCTGTAAGCTGTGCCTCATACACTTCATCAACTGATGATATCTTTGCAGAGACTACATCCCCTAAGTTGTAGCTTTCTGGTTCGGCCCTCTCGTATCTGTTGCCTCCACCTCTTCGGTCTCTGCCCTGTCCTCTGTTGCCTTCTCTTTTTGGCCTGAGTATGCACCTGTAAGGGCTGTGTATGTCTAGGGCGTAGATACCTCCAAAGTCGTGTTCAACAACTCCAACGACCATGTCTCCCTCTTTTGGCTTGTATACTCCGTTTAAGGGTATGACTGAAACTGAATCATTTGTCCTTCTCATAAGTCCCTTTACTGTTGATATGACTTTTTCATTGTCTTTTATGACTGATCCTTCGCATCTTATTCCTGTGCCTATCTCCTCTCCCGGGACTACAAACTGCCTCTGTGTTGGTTCATTCATGTTTAACAACCTTCGTCTTTACTCCTCCGTGTGTGGCTCCGTTTAATTTGGCGTAGAAGTCATCTTGCAAACCGGCTGGTATCTCAATCAATACGTACTGTTCGCCGTCTTTCCAATCCTCTTTTTTGACTTCTCCGAACTCATGCAGTATGTGAAACAATCTGCCGGCATATGAAACCGGTATGTGGACTGCCACCTGAAGTTTCTCGAATTTTATTGGTATGAGTGGTTTCAATGCTTTGAGGACTTTTTCAACCTGTTCTTTTGCAGAACGCGATATTACAATCTCGACCCGTGCCTCTTCCATTGCATCCTCTATCCTCGTGAGTGGGTGTGGCGTGTTTGTCTGGGGGTTTATTGCGTTTCTGGCAATGATTGTAGCAACTTGTTTCTTGCGCTCCTCATGCATCTTCCTCTTCTGTTCTGTGGTGAGGTGCAACTCCCCATTGATGAGGATTTCCTTGTAGACTTCGTTTATGTCTTTTGTCTTGAAAAGGTCGAGGAGGTGTTCTTCAGAGGCTTTGTCGCCTGCTTTCGCGTCCTTGAATATGTGGTTGACTACTAGGACTTCCTCAAGCTTTACTTCCTCCTCGCTTTTGTATCTTAGTGCGTTGTCTGCATCTACATAGACCTCGTAGCTTTCACCATGGGTTTTAAGCCGTATAATCACTGCGTCATCTAAGCTTGCCACTTCACTCACCTCGTTTCACAAAAAAATAAATAAAGCTCATTTACTCCTTCTTCTCAGTCTTGGACTCAAGTTTCGGCCCGAGTTTCTTTATGGCCTCCGCTATTTTGTCTGTTTTAACCTGATTGTATTTGCCTTTCACATCGATTGTTATCAAGTCGACGTTTTCAGCCTGGATTTTCCCCTCAGACACGTTGTTCAAGGATATCAACGCCATATCTATTGCTTCATCTTTGCTCATTTTTGGTTTGTAGTTGTCTTCCAAGTATTTCTCAACGTCTCTTTTTCCCATACCTATTGCTCCGGCTTTGAATTCCGTGAATGCGCCGGAGGGGTCTGTTTCGAAAAGATGCGGGCCTTTATTGACTCCTGCAATCAAGAGCGCCGTGCCAAAAGGTCGTGCACCGCCGTATTGCGTGTAAGCTTGCTTCAAATCGCATATGTCGCGTGTCAAAGAAGATACATTTACTGGTTCATTGTATACTAGCCTATGTCTCTGAGAGCGCAGTCTCGCATCTTCTATGAGCCTTCTGGCGTCAGCCACCAAACCTGATGTTGCAACGCCTATGTGGTCGTCTATTTGAAAGATTTTCTCTATGCTTTTCGGCACAATCAACTTAGACGATACGTTTTTGTCTACAGCCAATAGGACTCCCCCGTCAAATGTCAAACCGACTGCAGTCGTTCCTCTCTTCACGGCTTCTCTGGCGTATTCAACCTGAAAAAGCCTTCCGTCCGGGCTAAAAACCGTTATTGCGCGGTCATATGCTGCAGGACCCTGTGGATACATAAAATATTTCCTCCTTCAATTAGGTAGCTCTATACGAAAACAATATATAAAAACCCATATCTGGGCTTTTTAATTTGTATTTCCCAGGATTGTTTGTGGTCCATCACATAAGAAGGGAATCTGGAGAGAATAGGCGGCTTTCTGAGTTGATGGGTTTGGCTCCAACCCAAGCACGGGATGCGGCTGAAGCCTCTGTTGAAAGAATCAGGGAAAGATTCGACATAGGTTACTTTTCTAAATTAGCTGGTGTTTCTGTTGGTAGGGAGCCTGAGAAGGCAGTATCTTTGTCTTGTGAGGTGAGGGATGCTACATTGGAAGTCATAAAATCATTTGAGAGACTGGGCTATGATGTGGGGGCACTAGGCAGAGGATATCAGCGTGATTTGGGTTATGGGAAAAGATTCACTGATGCAGTGGAAATTGGGGGGGATTCAACGCCCCAGGACATAGTGGATACGGTGTCTTCAAAAACCAAGGTTGTGTGGGGTAGTCTGAGGAAGGAGGTTGGTTTGCAGGCTCAAGCCCGAGCTGCACAGGATAAAAAACCTATCTTGGCTGAGGACGTTGAAAAACGTGTTTTTGCTGAGTTGGTGAAGGTTTGGGCTAAGCGGCCTGATGAGATTCTGTTGGGTGGCAGGGTCGAAGATTTACGTTCAAGCATAGGTCTTAGGACGCTTGCTGCGTTGGAGGAGAGATTCATCAGGCAGGACAGGCGTGGTTCGGAGTCTGCAATGCATTCAGCATATTTTTGGGCTGAACGCGCATATTGGCTGACAAAGCATTCAATAGCCAAACTCATGAACCTGCCTGAATATGCCGGCGTCTCAGGCGAGCTTTTAGGTTTGGGTAGGGACTATGAGGAACGGCTTGGCGGCCAGGGTCTTGCCAGGAACCTACCGACTGAAATGACTGTTGGCGACGCTGGCTGGGACGTCATAGCCCCGGCATTGGATGTCACGAGAAAAACATGGGCTCAAATTAAAAAACTGACTGACGCCTCAGAAAGATAACAGTTGTGGCTTCGCAAGCATTATTGCCCCGAATACCACCATCAGTAGTCCGCCTGCAAGCTTTAGTATCTTCCCCTGATCCTCTGTTATGCGGTCTGACTTGAAGTAGTATATGAAGTTTACAAGTATTGCAAGCAGCGGCGTCACATATATCAGGGAATATAAGCCCGTGTAAAACACATGCATCCACCCTATGTTTTGGCTGTATGTCTGAAACAACGTGGTCATATAGACGAGGGGCAGTATCGCGGTGCATCCCAATTCTACGAGATTCACGAAGAATGCAAGCGCGGTCGTCGCAAAAAGCGCAGTAACCAGCGCCCCCCGACCTTCTGCCTTGTCGACGTCTCTCACGACTTTACTTGCCTTTTTTGTGATTTCCATCTGATGCTTTGACGAGAGAGTCAATGATATGCCCTTTTTGAAGTAGAAGTAATCTTTGAGGTTAATGCATCCAGCAATCAATATGCCTGTCCCCAGGACTTTGAGTATTGTGTCTCCATATTGTGTGAAAATCCACGACCCGACTGTCATCAGGGACATTATGAATATGAAATACATCACAGCCGACGCCAAAATGAACACTCCACCTATCAGGCTCATCTTTTTCTTGCTTTTTGTGTGTGTCAGAAGAGACAGCAGAATTACCAGCACTGTGAATGCGCAGGGGTTGAAGCCGTCGGCAAACGATATGATTGCGACAAAAACTGGGAACGGGAAATATTGTGCGAATTCCCTGATGTGTTGTTCGGGAGTTAATGCAATGAATGCGAATACGGAAACCAAAAATACTGTCACGAAACCTGCAGCCCAGAATCTTTTACTGAATCTCTTGCCTATTATCGGGTGGAGTAACAGATAGATTACTGGAAACAGGAATATGTTCCACTGCGGATATGCTTCATGCGGTAGGGCGGGCGGTTCAGTGCATTGGCTTTTGTTCAAACCAAGTTGTTCAATGACTGCGTCATTTATTTGATTCTGGTATCCTATGTATGCTTTTAAGCTGGGGTCATATTCCAACTCTCCGCGGGCTTTTGAATAGCCTACGAAGGCTTTGTTCCCTATGTAGAACCTCGGCACACCCGTGGCAGTAGTATTGTATATTTTCGCCAGTTCCTGCACCACCTGGGTTTCAACTGATACATCAATCCAACGTATGGTCAGGTTCTCGTATGTGTCGTTTAAGTATTTAACAAAAGACTTCATTTCGCTGCAGTGCGGGCATGTTGTTGAAAACACAAAATAAGCATCGCAAGATTCAGCATATGCACTGCCTGATACTAGCAAGACAAGGAATGCAGCCGTAAAATATTTTGAATCCATAATGTAGAGGAATGATAGACGTCAGAGTTAAAAAAATGAAAATAA
>JAHIYG010000235.1 GCA_018815265.1 Candidatus Altarchaeota archaeon
ATTTGAGGAAGAAACAGATTGGGCGCTGCACATTCCTGCCGCTCGACAAAATAAGGGTGAGGACACAGGATGCTGCGCCGGATGGGTGCCTCGGGTTTGCGAGAGACTACATAAAACACTCTACAAAATACAAAAAGGTTTTTGACTACATCTTCGGAGACACCATAGTCGTCAAAGACATTGACGCAGCAAAGAAGATAGGTGTGGGAGAGTGGAGGATGGTGACATTAGAGGGGGACCTGCTTGAGCTCTCAGGCGCCATCACGGGCGGCTACAAATCTGAGCGCGCGGAGATAACATTCTCAAACATAGAAGAGTTGGAGGGGGAGATTGCGGAACTAGACGAAAAAACAAAGGCTATGCAGGCACAGTACGAGAGGCTTTCTGTAGAGAGGAACAAGAAGGAGCAGGCGCTCATCGCCTTAAGGCATAAAATCAACGTCGAAAAAGACAGCTTCGACAAAGCAAACATTGAAAAGAACATCTCGGCAGAGCGGAGAAACACAATCAGGAAGAGACTTAATGAAGTCGTGGAAGCCATAAGACGCCTTGATGAGAGGATACAGGAAAGCAGCTTGGAGATTACGACCATACAGAAAAAGGCAGGTGCAGACGAAAAAAGGCTCGAAGAGATAATGAAAAAACGGGGAGCAGGCAAGAAAAGCAAGGTAGAGGAATTAAAGGATGAACTGCGCGACTTAGCCGTTGAAAAGACCAAGTTGACTGAGAGAAAAACCCATTTACTAATTCAGGACAGGGAAACACGAGATAGGATTGCATGGATAAAAAACTCAAAGCAGGATATTGCAAATGAGGTGGAGACACTCAAGAGGAATATAGGAAACTTGGGGAAATACCTTGAAGACTTGGAGGCATCGCACAATAGCGTCGGCAACGAGATACAAAAGCTTAGCGAAGAACGAGTAGGCATAGAAGATGAAATCACCGCACTAAGCTCGAAAGTAGGGGAGATAGAGGCTGGAATGGACAGCTTCAGCCAGCGACTCTCAGACTATATGGTGGAAAAGGCGAAGATAACCCAGAAACTCGAAGACTTGAGGAAGGAATATGAGAGATACAAGGGCGTGGAATTGGTTGAAAAATCAATCAAAGACTTAGAGGAGCTTGTCGTGAAACTCGAACAGAACCTCACTGAATTCGGCTCAGTCAACCTGAGGGCTGTTGAGACATACGACGTCATCAAGAAGGAATACGAGGAGATAACAGAGAAGCTGGAGACACTCAAGACCGAACGCCAAAGCATCTTCGACTTCATGGACAAGATAGAGCAGAAGAAGAAGGCGACATTCATGGAGGCTTTCGACAAAGTCAAGGAAAACTTCGAATCAATATTCGCTAAACTCTCAGACGGCAAAGGCACACTCATCATAGACAATCCAATGAACATATCGGAAGCTGGACTCCTGATTAAGGCCTCGCCCGCAGGCAAGAAACTGATGTCCCTTGACGCCATGAGCGGCGGAGAGAAAGTGCTTACATCTACTGCGTTCCTTTTGGCGCTGCAACAGTACAAACCAGCATTCTTCTACGTAGTCGACGAACTGGACGCCGCACTAGACCACAGAAACTCCATGAGACTCGGAGACATGCTCGCAACAAGCGGCTCCCAATTCCTAATGGTAACACACAACAACAACATGCTCAAATACATGAACTCCGCAATCGGCGTATCAATGAAAAACGGAATAAGCCAGATAGTGGGCGTTAGACTGGACGACAAACAAACCTAGATTAGGTTGTAGGGCCATATCGGCGAGATTATTCGAAGTAGTGGTATGTCATCTGATGTTTCTTTCGATGCAGGAGGTTTAGGCCTGCGGTTTGTTCGGGTTGTGGGTGTCTGAACAGCAGTCAGTTTCCCCTATCACCTGAGGCGTTTTCCTCGAATGCAATGATTCTTTTGGACGGGTCTCTGCATGCCCCGTTTATGCAACCCAATTCACAGTATACAGGCACCCAGTTCACTTCAAATCGCGCCCTTGAATCGCATACCCCCTCATAAAGCATGGACGTCGAAACACATGTGTCTCTGAAGTACTTCAAGCTTCCGAAGTAGGTCTCACCCTTAACAAAAGAGTTTAATCCCCCGTCCGTGTCAACACATGATGCTTTGGGCTTTGGAACAGCAGGATATGGACTGAATGCAGTTGAAAGAGGGCTTGAGGAAACAACCATTTGAGGGACTTCAGAGTCCGCTCTCTCCCCAGACACTGAAGGATATGGGTTGCCTGGACCGCTTAATGAGTATCCAACTGTTGCAAAAAACAACAACACACATAAAGCCGATAATCCACACCTGACCATGATTGTTCGCCACCTATTTAATAGTTTATTTGTGTTATGTTATGAGGAGATGAAGGTAATAAAAGCGAGAGTCAAAGATGTTCCAAAAATGAAGTCTTTGATAGAATATCACGCCAAAAAAAACAAGATGCTAGCACGCAGCCTCTCCTACCTGTACGAGAATCTAAGGGATTATTTCGTGGCCTTTGACGGAGATGAGATAGTGGGTTGCGTATCACTGCACATCAGTTGGGAAGACCTAGCCGAAGTGAAAAGTCTGGCTGTCGCGCCAGAGAGACTTGGCAAGGGAGTTGGCAGGGAACTTCTGAAAGCCGCCATAGAGGAAGCAACCGATTTAGGGATACAACAGCTTTTCACGCTAACATTGGAGCCAGAGTACTTCATAAAACACGGGTTCACAGTCATACACCGGGATAATCTGCCGATGAAGGTTTGGGGAGAATGCATACACTGCCCTAAATACCCTGAATGCGATGAAACAGCACTTACATACGACATAGGACAGACTAAACTAAATCTCAGCTAAATAAATTACGTCTGCGAATCCAAAATCATCTCCCTGGGATACAATACTATGCCATTATCCTCTATACGGTATACGACCTCGCCTGCACGGTGTTTTGTCCCCCTCATCTTGAGGACCTCAATAGTCCTCACCCTCTGGCGGCCGGCCTTCTTGTAAGACATCCTCAATACGCCGTCGACAAGATACAACAAACCGAAACTTCGGTAGTCTTGGCTGTCTTCTGCGACGATGAAAACCGTCAAATTCCATACCCTGAGTTTCTCGAACAGGTTCTGGACTGCAATCCTCTGCTGGGCTTCAGTCTCATAAAGCAGGGTGAACGCAGATATACTGTCAAGTACAATACGTGAAACCTTATTCTGCACAAGTATATCCTCTATGCCCAGCGTCCCTTTGTTCATAAAGTCCTTGAGTTTTGCCGAGTTCAGCTGATGAAAGATTAAGTCTCCTGAAGACTCATGCTCTTGAAGATTTAAACCATATCTTTGCATGTTCTCAAAAAAGCTCTTCTTGTCCTCTTCAACACTAATATACAAGCATGTGCCAAACGTCTTAGGATCCGACAGACAAAAGTGGACTGCAAGAGTAGATTTACCACAGCCAGCCGCCCCTTCCAACAAGGTGATAGAACCCTTCTTTATGCCTCCCTCCACCATCTCATCAAGCTCAGATATTCCGGTAGATACTCTGTCAAACATAACAAGGTATTATTTGAAGGGATAGTATTAAAAATGCATGAAGCCAGAGTTGATGAAATACAAGCCCAGCAAAAGCATGAGAAACGCCAGCAAAAACTTAGATGCACTAGCATATTTTGTAACCATCCTTTCACGCCCCCTGTAAACCAGATAGGAGACAGCCACATAGTAGGTGAGGTCAGCTATCCAGTGGCCTGATAAAACTAGAAATCCCCCGAAATAACCCATTCGACTGTATCCCTCTAAAAGCAGTCTGGCGCCTGCTGTCGCCCACCAAAGAGGAAACCCAGGATTGAATGCAGTGAAGAATACACCCCCATAAAATGCTCCATAGTCGCGGATGCCAGGATCATTTTTCAGTGAAACATCCGAGGCATATAGGTGATACGCAAAATAGACCAACGCAACACCACCGCCTAAACTCATGACTTTGTAGAAAATCGGGTTTGTGAAAAAAGAAACAGCACCCAAATAAACCAAAACAATCAATATCGATTCTACTAAAGCATGACCCAAAATCACATAAAAACCGGTTAATGGACCGCTCCGCAGTGTCTTCGATATTGTATAGACCAACAGGGGTCCAGGTATCATTGCACCGCTTAAACCGACGACAAATCCGAGAAGTAATAGAATGGAAAAATCCATGATTAAAGCCAGCCCTGACGTTTTTTACCCTGATGTTTTTGGCTCCCCCATTCTTTCACAACCAAACCATCAGTCAGAACATTCGGGTCTCTCCTCCTTAAGCCTTTCTGAATGAAAAACAACGGATTTTTAGAAACCGCATCAACCGACTCCCCAGAGGTCATTCCAAAAAGCGAGCCAATTGCTGCAAGATCCAATGGATTCCTAAGACCCTGCCTGTCCTTTGCACAGTTGGAGAGAACTACTTTGACTCCGTATTTCCTGCACAACAACACATTCTGCCTGAGCCTGCCCAAAAGTTTCACACGAGAAGACCCCCCAGAATCCAAAACATTTGATGCATTAATTAGATAGCCTATGTTTCGCTCAGCCATAAAAGTACATATAACATTGTCCAAGCCAGATGACTTGTTGTATATGAGGTCCCTTGCCTCATTTAATTCGTTGTTGTAGAGTATATCTACATTCCATAATTCGCTCGCCTTTCTAGCATCATCTTCCTTCGACGCCTCAACAAAGACCAAATCGAATGTTTCAACTGCCTTTTTGGTGTTTTTCTCAATATCAGATTTGACAACTGCAGCCTGCAGTGTTTCAGCTACTGTTCTTTTCCCTGGGAAGTCAACTGCAACACATACACTGGACCAACCCAATTCTAAGGCCTCCTTCGGTACCTTTTCCCCTGTGAACAGCTCAACGTATTCCATCTGACATGATTTTCTCTGCAGCCTCTACCGCATTCCCCCTCTTCGCTGGATAGCATGCTAGTTTATACCTCAGATGTATGCAGTCTTTCGACTCCAACACTATACAGCCCTGAGCCGCCTCATTCTTGCTAAGTCTGAGGTAGAAGTTGCATTCATCATCAACAAATGAGCCGATGTCTTCCATAATTTTAGCCCGGTCATAGTCATCCAACCCAGAAAGTATCTTTTCATGGAACACTGCCATGTCCGCTGGCTTGCCGATCTTTGCCGTATACTCAACAAGCTCTTCTTTGAATACCCCACCCTCAGCCTCAGGCCCATGTAGTGTCTCTGTGATTTCAACAGCTTCTGGGAGAATATCCGCCATTATCTTCTTGAGTTTTTCCGCATCCCCTGGCTTGGCAAAGGATGAGACCTCAATATAGTGGATTATAGGCGCCACCTTATTTTATTCGACTGCCGTTTCTCACCTCATCCGACGGCTTAAGAAGTACTGCACTCCCCCCTTCATCTGTAGCAGCCAAAAGCATTCCCTGGCTTTCAACACCCCTTATCTTAGCAGGCTTCAGGTTTGCAACAACTATTATCTGCCTCCCAGTCAACTCTGCCACGGGATAATTGTCCTTTATGCCTGCCACCAACTGTCTCAAACCCAATTCCCCCAAATCAACCTTCAGAACAACGAGTTTGTCGGCGTTTGGATGGTCTTTAGCCTCGACAATCTTCCCAACCCTCAAATCAATCCTGGAAAAATCCTCAAAATCAACCAATTCAGTCACCTCCGTTTTTTTAACACCTGTATTTTTTGAGTTTGAAAGGTATTTTCGCCTGAATTCATCTATTTTAGAATCATCTAATTTAACATAAAGAGGCTCAACAGCACCTATCCTATGCCCACCAGAAACTCCCAATTTCCCTGCATCAACCCATCTTTGACTATGTACTGAACCCTCCAATGCCAGCATATTCCAAATCCTCTCAGACGTGAAAGGCAACAGTGGCTCAAAAACTATTGCTATAGTCCTCAAAAGATTCGCACACATGTAGAGGGTATTCCCTGATTTGTTTTTCCACGGCTCCTTTGTTTGAAAGTATTTATTGCCCTCCTGCGCAAGAGCCAATGCTGAACTCGTGGCGTTTATGAAGTTGAGCCGGTCAATATGCTCCCCCACAACCAAATGCTGCTTCTGCACATACTCCAGAAGCCTCTTGTCTACCTCGTCAAAATCCGAAGGCTCAGGTATCACGCCGCCCTCCTTCTCAATGAATGTCATGACACGGTTGACGAAGTTGCCAAGTGTCGCAATCAACTCATTATTCACCCTGTCCTTCAACTCAGTGAGTGAAAAATCGCTGTCAGACGTCTGAGGCGTGATTGTCAGCAGGTAGTACCTTATCATGTCAGGGCCGAATTCTCTACTGCAGTCAGCAAGCCACAGAACCCATCTCCTAGAGGTGCTCATCTTCTTACCCTCCAGATTAAGGTATTCATTTGATGCAATCTGCCATGGAAGATTGTATTCTCCCCGCGCCAAAAGTGTCGCAGGCCAGATTATCGTGTGGAAAGGTATGTTGTCCTTGCCTATGAAGTGGACAATTTTTGTCTTTTTATCTAACCA
>JAHIYG010000236.1 GCA_018815265.1 Candidatus Altarchaeota archaeon
TCAAAGAAACAGTGTGTGAGGCGTCATCCGTGTTTTTTGCAGATACCTTCATTGTCGCAGACCCATCAACTGGCAGGGTAAGTGGTTCAGAAGACAGTATAATGTTTGGTGTGGAATCACTTAGATACCTCACAAAAAAAGGACCCACAATCGAGAGAGGATATCCGTTTGAGTCCTTGTATTCAACCAGCAAAAACCCATAGTATAATCCAGGAGACTGCAGGCTAACTGGCCCAACACTCAAGTTAAATGCGTATTCGCGATTTGGGTGGATGTCTCCCAGCAGTTTTACAGTATTCTCCCCAGACGGGAGAAACACCTTGGCTTCCGCACCAAAAGCCGTTTCATCCCCCATATTGACTATTGATACTATAACTGGAAAGGCTCCCGTTCCAACGTAAGTCGGTGTCGACATGGTCAAGGCCATGTTTATTACAGATGCAGAACCATACATAGCCAGCAAAAAAACAACCAAAAATGCAAAAACCCTTTTCACCCTCAAAAAATCCACCCAAATATCCTTTTTTTATTTTATCTCACAGATTATTAAATGGGGGGTGTGGATATCTATCACAAAACCCTCAGCAGGTCTGGAAGAAATGACATATAACGGGGATAAAAACAGTGGACAGATTGGCGTAGAAAACTTCGTATTAATTGGTTTTATAATGCTTACAGTAATTGTCGGCACCATCACACTGTGGAATATGGGTGTCTTTGAACCTTACTTTGGAAAAAGAGGCTATGTGGGGTTCTCGCAGATAGTTGTGGTTGACTGGATTGTTGGAAGCGACAAGGCAGTAGTCAGCCTCAGAAACGAGGGGGACACTTCGGCGATAATCTTTCCTAGGAAATTCAACCTAAGCATACAAGGGCTGGAGTGCGCACCACCGGACAATGACTCGTTCGAGGTAAAAGATGCAAGCGACTTCATAGTGGAGGTTGAATGCCCTGGTTTGAGTAGAAGATATGAGATAGGGGACTACTTCGACGCGGACCTAACAATAAACTACACACACAAAAACACAGGCAGAAGCAGTTTAAGCGTTGGGAAATTATACGGCCACATAGAAGACATAGAAAGCAACTGGACTGCGCCAACAATAGGATCAACTACAACAACATTAGTTGATCCACAATGTTTTTATAAAAACTGCTCAGACCCAGGGGAGATTGATGAGATAAACTGCGGAGAGATATGGTTTAGAGGATCCTATGAAATTTGCGACTACTGTTCAATAAAACCTGGAACAAATGGTTTATACTATTGCAACCCCCATGGCAGATGCGGGGAAATATGCCTAAACGACAACCAATGCCATGACCCCGCCGACCCATATAATCTTTGTGATGAATGCATAGACAACTTGTGTACAGAAACGAATGAGACTGACTGCGGACCTTGCGAGCTGCCAATTTCAGGGTTAGATGATCCCAAATGCAAGGACCTCCCAACTTGTGAATACTGCGCCCATTACTTCGTAGTCACTGACCCGTTTATTCCAAGCGGACATCATGAGTGGACCTGCGAGCCGAAGGAGGACTGCGGGAAAAACTGCCTTTATGTTGGTTTTGACAGATATCTTGAATGTCATAGGTTCGCGCCCATATTAGAAAACCACTGCCCACACTGCAATGAAGAGGGTAAATGCGAGCAAGGAGATTGCGGAAAGCCATGCGGCCCAGCTAATCCCCTTCAGGAGTGCGAAGAAGGGTGTGAATGGTGCAATTATACCGTGGGAGAACCATCATCCTTCAAGTGTGAATTGGGAGACTGCGGAAGGCCTTGTGACCCCTTAAACCCTCAAGAAACATGCGAGAAAGGCTGCCGCACATGCTATCAGGTGGCAGCAGACACATATCAATGCGTGAAGACAGACATAGCTGCAACCATTAACGCACACAACGGCACAGGTTTTGATACAGTCGCCTTAGGCGAGGACATAACAGTTAATGCCACAGGGTACTGCTCCACTGGAGTTGATAAATTAATTGTGTCAAATGCAATCAATGTCACGAAAAGATTTGATTTAGACCTTGATTACAGGGAAAGATGCGGTGTATTGGAGGGATACATCAACACGTGGTTTAGTACAAACAACAACCCAGACCCCCTCGACACAACTACGGAAACCCAGCTACAGAACCAATTTAACCTCACCTGGTGGGAAACAAAAGACTGCAGCGGCTCAAACAATTGTAAAGGAGATTGGATAGACACACAAGATTACTACGGCACATACTGTTATTTTGCCATGGCAAAGAAGGAGGGAAGCCAATTATGGAGCCAGATCGTATCAGATTACATACAGGTAGGGTATATCAGGGTGTACATAATATCTCCTCTGCCTGAAAACCCATGAGATTATAACCGATAGGGTAAATTCTGTCCTAATCGGTTGCTAGCAAATGAACAACCCCACCCTAAAGGGTGCAGTATCATCCTGATATAGCAGACATAGTTTTACCATTCATCCACCGTCTTAAGACTGTGATCTGCTCTATCTTGGATAGGCAGTTATTTGCCATTTTTTTAGGTAATTGAAAAGTTCAAATATTTGGCTGATTTACTGTTATATTAGTCTACAGTGCAAATATTTTCCTGACCATGAGAAAAGGATATGTCGTAACATTGGATGCGTTGATTTCATTAAGTTTCGTCATGTTCCTGATACTTGGATTTATCGGACTACAGCATACAAAACAGGAGAGCCGCGGCACATCATCTTTTGAGCAGCTTCATTCAATTGCCGAAAATGCAATAGACACCTCCAACAAAGAGGGGGTTCTGGAGAGAATAGCATACTACTGGGCAGATGAAAATGCAAGTGCCGCAGGCAATGCGACAAAGCAGTGTTTTGACCCTTTGATTCCGCCAAATGTAGGATATCGCCTAGAGGTAGTTGATGCATCTGGAGTCCATGTGATATATCAGTCAGGCAGCGAACGACCAACACCAGAGTCTGCAGCTGACCAGACCAATGCCATGAGGATCATTTCCGGCTACAGAGAGGAAGTTCCAAGGACGGGTTGGGTTGCAAGGGCATCACTTGAGGAGACAAACATATGGTCTAATAGACTATTGTACCTTGACAGCAGCTGCGCAAGTGGTTATTCTTCAGTTGTATTACAATATGATCCTGGAGTAACGACTAGTGGGAACATATTCTATGTGAAAGCCCCAGAGGATGCTTCATTGGATTTTGCACAGATGAATGTCAGTTGGGTGAGGGCTCCGACGTCAAGCACCATGACAACGTCCACACTGTCTACAACAACAACCACACTGGTACCAGGCACGTGTCATGCCTGCCCAGTGACAGAAGTAGACTGTGAAGTCCAAGACAGCACATACAATATATGGTATACGCCAGGGGTGGGCTCTTCAGAGTATAACTACCACAGCTTTACAGTGCCAGCAGGCGGATGCAACAACATAAAAGTCAGGATGTACTCTTCGACATATATCGGAAGCCCGTGGAACAGAAACGTCAACTATTACTTTTTATATATGAACTGGACAGTCGGGGAATGCCAAAGGCCATATGACCCGCATCCGACGCATGCAAACTGGGACTGCGACACATACTATGGAAGCGGACAAGATCAGCTAACAAAAACATGCAGTATAGCACATCTCGACCCTGGCACATACACCTTTATGGTCGACTGCCACGACAATCCTGCAGCGTGGGAGTTATGCGACAGAGACTACTACATCTACATACGGGACTCGACAGGCAGATGCAACATCGGCAGTGCCCCATGAGAGAAAAAAGGCTAGATACAGTCTTTTTACACAGTATTTAAGTTTGGATTCCATATATTAATGGATGGCTTCAGTTATGAGTGCTGGTGTCGTCCGGGATGTTCTCGTAGAGAGTCTGGGTAAAGACCATATTTCTGTTTTGGAAAAACTTTCTGAACCAAGATATGATGAAGATGTTGCCGAAGAGTTAGGGATGAAGGCGACTATTGTCAGGACTTTACTCAATGACTTGCATGATAACAGATTGGTCGAATACCAGAGGACAAAAAACAAGAAAACCGGGTGGTACACGTACATGTGGATTAGGCGCGAAGACAAATTAACGGAATATGTCCAAAACTACATTAAAACGCAGTTAACTGAGCTAAACAGTCAGTTAAGCGATGAAAACGGGAATGTTACATTCCAGTGTGACTGCATGCATGTCCCATATGAGACTGCATTGGAGGCTGATTTTGCCTGTGTAAAATGCAAAGGCCAGTTTGTGGAATGCGACAATAATGAGA
>JAHIYG010000237.1 GCA_018815265.1 Candidatus Altarchaeota archaeon
GGGAGTGTATCCGAGCGAACATGGATTAGTAACTCCTCAGTTCAGCTTGGATAAGGGGCAGCAAACACTAGCGGAAATCCTAGAAAAAAGAAATTACAGCAACCAATATTACTATCACGCCTGGTTCCCATTGAGCGACTATGGTTTTGGGAGAGGTTTTATGGAGAGAGGAAAGGGAAATACAGCTTTTGTTTTTGGAAAAAATGCAATAGATTTTATTAAAAGCGTTAAGGAAAATGACACAAATGCTAGATTTTTCATATGGCAGCACCATATAGAGCCACATTTACCATATAATCCAAAAGGAGATTATGCATCATTATACATAGAGGATATACCCAATGAGTATAAAGGCACAAGCAGGAGAATATGCATGGATAATGAATACTCTGAGGAGGAGATAGAATATTTTAAAGCGCTACATGACGGTGAAATCCGCTATACAGACGAAGCTATAGGCGATTTCATAGATGAATTAAAAGCTATTGGAGAATACAATAACACAATCATAGTCATACTGGGCGACCATGGAGAGGAGTTCTGGGAACATGGAGGATGCGACCATGGACAGAGCGTATACGATGAACAGATACATGTGCCCCTGTTTATGAGAGTACCTACACTAAAAGATAGCAAGGTCATAAGCAAACAAGTAAGTGAGATAGACATACTTCCGACCATATTGGATATTTTAAACATATCAATCAACAGCAGGAGTGGACGTTCATTTATGCCGGTTATTTTAGGTTATGAGAAGACGGAAAGACCAGTATATAGCGAGACTAAACGTTTAAAAAAACCAGGCATAAAAACATCAGTTAGATATAAAGGCCATAAGTTGATTCGCACTATTGATAAAAAATATCTAAACGAAACATGGGAGCTATATGACATGATAAGAGACCCTAAGGAAGAGAACAACATATGGGGGCCGAATAGTGAGATAGTAAATGAATTAGAAGAAATAATGGAGAAGATAGATGATAAAATAGAAAACAACAGAAGTGGGACAGGGGAAATTGATGAGATAGAGTTGAGCAAGAATGCTGAGAAGAGATTGAGGGATTTCGGGTATTTAGACTGATAAAAAGAATTAGTTGATATAACCTAACTCCCTTAGCCTCATTATTGTTTTATTGTCTAACTCAGGCATGGATGATATTTTGTTGTTTCTTCCAGTATTCAACCATTCATTCAAGCTATTATTGAGGGTTTCAGCTATATCTGGGTTTTCCTTGTAAATATTTTTCTCCTCAAGAGGATCATCTAGAATATTATATAGCTCATATGAAAATGGTGGAGGATCAAGCCGTAGGTTCTGAAACCGTATAAGTTTATACGGCAAACTCCTTGCGGAATACCTTTTAGTCAGGGATTCCTGGAAATGAGAATCATTTGTGATTTCGCCTTGAATCAGTCTACGTTGACTATAATACACAGAGTTATCTGCCTCTGGAGAAAAAATTGCTTTTTCTAGATTCTCTCCATCAACATCATTTGTAGTTGTTGCATCTAACCAATATAGTAGGGTAGGAAAGATATCAAGTAGTGAAACCTGTCTTTTGACATTGAGGGGGTCTGGGAGCATGGGGGAGTATATGACTAATGGAACATGTATAGTAGTGTCATAAACATATTCTCCGTGTGTGAGTTCACCATGTTCATAGATTGATTCACCATGGTCAGCCACTATCACGATTATTGTAGAGTTAAGCAAGTTATTTTCTTCTAATTGATCGATTATCCGCCCGACGTTATAGTCAACTTGATTTAGTTCACCATCATATAGACTATTCAGTTGTTTGACAAAATTATCCTGTGGATGAGCTTTATCAACTAAATCCATTATTTCCATAAATTCTAGTTTGTCTTGGGTAAATCTGCTCCTAAATGGTTCCCTAGGCATATAGCTGGAATGCGGGTCGAAGTAATGTATCCACATAAAGAACGGCGTGGATTTCGACTTATCAAGTTTATCCATCAGAATATCGGTTAATTTGAAGGAATCAGATAAGAAGATGGTTTTATCATCGTTAAAACCCTGTTCAAAACCATTGCTTTCCATAAAATCAATATTTACAAACGCATAGTTTGAGTATTTTTTACGAGATAAAACTTCAGCCAATGTATCAACTGAATCATTGAACCTAAAACCGTTGTCAAGAACACCATGACGGTGAATTTCTAACCCAGTGAGGATAGACGCATGAGAAGGAGCAGTAACTGGAACGGGGGTGATGCACTGGTCGAACACCACCGATGACTGAGCTAGTCTGTCTATGTTAGGCGTCGTATTTAGTCCATAACCGTATAAACTAAGGTGATCCACTCGCGTCGTATCCAACGTAATCAGTAATAGGTTGCAATTGTTACAGATTGTGGATGAACGAGAGTCTCCCGTGGATGAATGAGTGTCTCCTGTAGACGGCTCCCTATCTTTGCCCGCTAGGGTGTAAAAAATAAAAAAAAGAATAA
>JAHIYG010000238.1 GCA_018815265.1 Candidatus Altarchaeota archaeon
CCTCCTCTTCGAAGATATCTATGAAAAGCCCACCAATTATCTTCCTCTTCTTCTCTGGGTCTGTCTCCCCCTTCAATGCATTGAAGAACCGCTCCGCAGCCCTTATGACCTTGAAGTCCATCTTCTTACCTGAAAAGGTCTTCTCCATGAACTCTGTCTCCTTGTAACGCATCAAACCAGTGTCCACATATACTGCTGTGAGATTCTCTCCTATGGATTTGTCCAAGATAACTGCTGCAGTCGACGAATCCACGCCACCAGACAGCCCGATTATCGCCCGCCTCTTACCTATGGTATCCCTCGCTTCTTGCACAGAAGACTTTATGAAGTCCTTCATGCTCCAATCCCGAGAAGCCCCGGTGATTTCAACAAAATTCTCAAGTATCTTCATGCCGTCTTTCGTATGTGTCACCTCGGGATGAAACTGCACTCCATAGATTTTCACCTCACGGTTTTCGTATGCTGCAATGGGTGAGTGTTTGGTTGATGCAAGAACATCAAATCCCTTAGGCAGCTTTGTGACAATGTCCCTGTGGTTCATCCACACTGGCGTTTTTTTCTTGACACCCTCTAATATCCCCTTTTTTTTAGAAACTATCATCTCAGTGAGGCCGTATTCGCCTGAGTCCCCGCCTTTGACTTCCCCTCCCATGTGGTGGGCGATAAGCTGGTGGCCGTAGCAGATACCAAGTATTGGCAAATCAGTTTTGAAAAGGTCATTGGACGGTTTGGGCGAGCCTTTGTCATACACTGATGCGGCACCACCAGAAAGTATTATCCCCCGTAAACCCTCTATTCTAGAAAGCTCTTTCCAGGTTGTGTCCGACGGCATCACCTCACAGTAGACTCCCAGATCCCGTATCCTCCTGGCTATCAAATGACAGTATTGTCCGCCGAAATCCAAGACAACAATCTCATCCATAGAGATAAACTATGCACATGGGGGTTTTTATCTTAAATGTCTTTTTATGCTACCCTACACAATAGCTTTTTTATGCTATTCAACATGTGTGAATTCATACTGTTCACTACATTTATGACGTGTATCCTGCTCACACTATTATATGACTCTCTTAAGACGAAGATAATCTGGACAGGTATTTTGGTCATTGTCCTTTTTGGCTGCGTCACATTGTCCCAGGTGTTGTCGTATATAGACTTCGACGTCTTGGTAGTCTTCCTTAGCATGATGGTGTTGAGTAAGACGCTATCCTACTCTAAATTCCCAGATTATCTTGCAACACGCATTGTCTCCAGGGTCAAAAACGCGTCAACTGCAATGATTATAATCTCTCTATTCACTGGGATACTATCGATATTTATCATAGATGTGGCATCTGTCTTGGTTATGTCATCAGTGGCATTTACAGTCTGTCGCAGGTGCAACATTAACCCGGTTCCACTTCTGTTCGGTATTATTCTCATGGCCAATCTGGGTGGTGCCGCTACAATGGTAAGTTACCCAGCAACCCTGGTTTTCACGAGACTTGCTGGTTTGAAATTCATGGACTACTTCATAATTGACGGTAAACCAGGCATGTTTTTTGCCATTCAAATATCATTTTTATGTTCTGTTCCTCTGCTTTATATGTACTACAAAAAATATGATCATCCCCTACTCAAAGTAGATCCTGAAGAGTGCATATCCTGGGTTCCGGTGACTTTGACAGCTGCAATGATTGTTTCATTGACTGTTGCATCCTATCTCTTAAACGACAAACAGTATGTCTCCAGCTTCATATGCTCTTCCTATGCACTTACATCTTACGGGTGGTATCTTCTTAATTCGAGAGATAGGGATTACGTGGAGTTCTTCAGAGGGCTTGACCTGCACACTGGATTATTCCTCGCTGGAATCCTTGTACTTGTTGGGTCGCTTGGACACTCTAACCTGGTCGAATATGCCGCAAAATATTTCATAGCTATTTTTGGGAGTGCTCCATACCACAGTTTCGCTGGCATAATAATGATTTCGCTAGTTATCAGCGCGTTTATATTGAATATACCCTATATCGCGGCGATGCTGCCTGTTACTGAGTTGATAGCTTGGCAGACAGCATCAAACCAGACGCCTCTACTTTTTGGTCTACTTCTTGGTGGAACTGTCGGCGGAAACATAACGCCGTTCGGAGCCTCATCAAATGTGGTGGTGATTGGATTGCTTAAGAAAAAGGGTTATGAGACAAGATTCTTTGATTTTCTAAGGATTGGACTAGCCCATGCAATACTTACAACCATTGTGGGTGGAGCGTATATTTGGTTTATAATGAACTAGAAAGGATTTTGGAGGTGTCGTATTCTCTCTTTTTTTGCGGCACCTCCTGGGCTTCCTTATACGGAATGGGCTATTTTTTTTTAGTTAACTACTCTTGAAGCCACCTTTGGAGTTGCATATTGCCTTTTTGTCTTAAGCAGTACATGGCCTCTGTCGAACTCAGAAGATTTAATCCCTAATATCTCGCCCATGCATGCATGCTTATGTCTCACATACAATAGGTATACGATGACATATGCCACTGCAAGATACCACAGATATACTGCTGCAATGTACCTTTCCATTTACTCCACCTCAATAAAAGATTAATCGCTCCACTATAAGATTTTCGGGTCAATACTGGGGTATAACAGTGCTAAAACAGTGTCATCTCCTGAATTTTTCCACAAAGTATCTAACTGCACCGGTTATGTCTTTTTTAGCTACTGTCGCAGATATCGCGCAAGCCATGTCAGCACCAGCTGATATCACCTCATCCACGTTTGTCTCGTTTACTCCCCCAATGGCTGCTACAGGAAGGTCAACGGCCTTTTTTATCTCTTTTATCAGTTTAATCCCTGCAGGCTCTCCAGCGTCTTTTTTCGTTGTGGTTGAGAAGATAGGTGATGCGCCGATGTAGTCTACACCCATATCCCTTGCAAGAATCGCCTCCCCAACATTATGTACTGTCCAACCTATTATTTTGTCTCGTCCAAGAATGGCTCTTGCCTCAAGGGGGCTCATATCATCTTGTCCAAGATGTACTCCATCCGCACCGGACTCATATGCTACTTCAACATCGTCGTTTACCAGAAATATCGCCTTGCCTTTGCAGATTGCACACATCCTCTTCGCATACTCTATCATCTCCTTTTTTGGCAGGGTCTTATCACGATACTGCACTATCTTTGCACCGGCTGCAACGGCATCAGTTACTGCCTCAACATCGGGCTTAGTAGACAAACCAGAGTCTGTGATGAAATAGAAACCATGTAGTTTCATGTTTTTGGCATTGTGTTAATCTTCAACCTATCCTTTATTACTCTGCCGTCCAATCCTGATACTGCGTCGTAGAACTGCTCCTTGAATGTGCCCGGTCCCATGGATTTTTCTGCTGCAATCTCCCCTGCTATGCCGTAGACTCCAAGGGCTGATGCTGCAGCCAACGCATTATCCTCCTCGACTGCCACGAATGCGCCAATTACTGACGCCGCCATGCATCCAGTACCCACTATTGACCCCATCATTTCATGGCCGTTCTCCACGAAATATGTGGTTTTCCCATCTGACACAATATCTGTCTTCCCAGTCATAACAACTGTGTTTCCAAGTCTCTCACCAAGCATCCTAGCAATCTCTGCCGGGTCGCCTGTGAGCCCCATAGACTCAACTCCCTTGACTTCGGCTTCAACACCTGCAATCACCCCAACCTCCCCGTAGTTGCCTTTTAGGATGTCAACCTTCACTTCACCCAACATCCTTAATGTGCTTTTTGTCCTGAGTTTCGTGGCGCCTGCTCCCACCGCATCCAACACCACAGGTATGCATTTTTTGTTCGCAGCCTTGCCCGCGACAATCATAGCATCAATGAATTCAGGAGTCAACGTCCCAATGTTTAGTACAAGAGCTGACGCCAACCCGACCATCTCCTCAACTTCCTCCTTTGCATGTGCCATAACAGGCAATGCCCCGAATGCACGGGTCATGTTCGCGCAATCGTATATTGTCACCCAGTTCGTCATATGGTGTATCAACGGCTTCCTCTCTTTTATCCTTGAAAATATTTCGTATGCATCAACCACTTAAATCCCTCTTTTCATCCACTGCATTTTTCACAAATGAACTCAAGTC
>JAHIYG010000239.1 GCA_018815265.1 Candidatus Altarchaeota archaeon
GGGAATACAGAGTCAATTCCAAGGCTGGTGATATCCAATGGATTCAAGAGAGAGGATATATAGTCTGTGATAACAAAGGAGAGATTGATTTTGTGAGTGGTGTTTTTTTTAATATAACCGAGCACAAAAGGATCGAAGAAGAACGAGAAAAACTGATCCGTGAACTCCAAAATGCTTTGGCAGAAATAAAGACTCTTAGCGGGCTACTACCCATTTGCGCATATTGCAAAAATATCCGCGATGACGAGGGCTACTGGAAAAAGATAGAAGGTTATATCCAGAAACATTCTTATGCTGAATTTAGCCATGGTATCTGCCCTGAATGTGCAAAAAAATATTATCCCGATATGGACCTGTATGAAGATGCCAAGTAAAGACTTTAAATGCATATTTGGATAATTTGGAACTCAAGGATTATTATCCAAAGATTTCTTCAGTTGCAAAGGCGGTTCTAGAAGATCTGAGCTTTAGGCAAAGGGAAGTAGAAACCTCAGATGGGAATGTGTACTTAATGCGGATTTTACCTCCATCCCCCGATAGCAAAAGAATGATGCCCAATTTCATATCAAATTAGAATTGGCACAAAAATTGCTTTTATCATAAATCAAATGGAATCAAGCTGCATGCTTTTTTGATTCCCACCTCCTTATAACCCTGTTAGGCCGTCGCTGCCTGACAGGGTTATTAATTTCTCGCTCTTAGCCAGCAAGGGAACGAATTTGTTGGTTGAAATACCGAGTTAAAACTCAAGAAATTCCTTTTTGATACTTGAATTTTGGACTTCTTTTTTCGGGTTCATATTGATTCGACACCTGCCAATGATATTTGATAGTATGGAGATTGTTCCATAGCATCAATTCCTTATTCACCGGCTTTAAGCCATACGCCATCCCTGGTGAGCATAATAAATATCCTGGATTTTCAGTGAGAATAGGATCCATTCTCAGTTTGGCACATATCCTGCTGTATCTTTAAGGCAGGCATGTCTAAAAGGTTATACTTTAATAGGGAGTTTGGTGTGGCAGTTCATAAACGGTTTCTCTGGCGTACGTGCATCTTATTCATCGGTCGTCAGCAAATAAAAATAAAAAAATGATGTGCACCGAGTTTAATAACGGCATTTAGGGAAGCCTTCTTATTAAAATGGTCCAATAGACCGAACATTGGAATGTGCTATAAACGTGGATAGCGCATATCAAGAAAGTATTCCAGGTTCGGACGACTCCACACTCAATCAGAATGACGGCTCAACCGAACTTGGATGTACCTTGAAACAAATATCAGAAGCTTTTAAGGCAAAAAACAGGATCAACAATAATTTTAAGCGATGCTAATAGAATATAACAGGCCGGGAAAACTTTTTAAGGTAAAATCAAAGTAAATTATTGAAGAAGGAAGTTTTATATTGGAGACCAAAAAGATGGATCAGGCTACAAATTTAAGAAAGATTGTAAAAGAAGAATCAGGGAAAGTTCACAAACTAAGAGTAAAAGATGATCATTTCCCCAAAAAAACAGTCCTATGGTTTTTACAGTTACTACTGGAAAGGGCGGAGTAGGCAAGACAAATATCGTTGGCAATCTGGCGGTTACATGTCAGAGAATGGGAAAAAGGGTTTTGATCTTTGATGCAGATCTCGGGCTTGCAAATATTGATATTATCTTTAGTATCACCCCCAAATATACAATTTAAGAAGCCATCAAGGGTGAAAAAGAGCTGTCTCAAATAATTGCCAAGGGCCCGGAAGGTGTGTCCATAGTACCTGCAAGCTCGGGAATCGGTGATTAGTGAGATGAAACTATTTTTTCAGTTCTATTTACACAAAAATTGTGTTTATTAAGATAGAATCGCAAAGCGATTGTAAAACTTGCTCTCAAAGTGACAGATCCACCTGTCAATGTTCTATCAAATTGATAGAGAGCCGCTTGTCTCAGATCCATCCATATTTCATAATCCCATAAAAAATCAACTACATACATAATTGCCACACATTTGGCATATCTTTTGCTCTATAGTAGTTTAAATAAATGAGGGGTCGGGGAGTTTTTAGAAACACTCTCCAACGCGTAACCTGTTAATATTTAATGTAAAAACAACACTAGAAATAAGCTTTTATAATTGTTATGAATAATCTCAACAATATCAACAAAAGAGAAGATTATTCATGGCCAGAAAATCAAACAAGATTACAACACGTTGGATCCGTGAAACGCGCGATGACTTTAGAGCCTTTTTGGATGAAACCGATTTTCCTGACCCTGGACGCTTTGGAGAACGTGGCCCTGTTTTTAAATATCCAGAATGGTTGATTATGTTCATTACTATCTTGTCGGTTAAGCTGAAAATAAAAACATACGTTCAAATCCATAAAATGGCCCTTAAATATTGGGACGTGGTCGCCGAAGGATTAGATTTAACGCCAATTAGCGAAAGACAGCTAAGAGAGAGGTTAAAAAAAATCCTTCATTTCCCTGGAAAACCAGCAGCGTTTATCTTTCAGCTGTTTCCTGAACTTGACCAATGACAGGGTCGTCAGTGCTGACAAAATGATGAATAAAGCAAGGGGTCCTGTCTGGCATAAAAAACACAAGGATACCTGTTGCTATCCTCAATCATCTTCAAGCCAAAGCTTTAAA
>JAHIYG010000240.1 GCA_018815265.1 Candidatus Altarchaeota archaeon
AGGCAAAAATAGCATCGGAAGAAGAGATAATCGCCTTTTTAGAAGGGGTTTTGAAATGATTTTAACCCATGCGCAGGGAACAGACATTGTGCAGTATGCGAGGGCTGTTGTCGAAGGGCATTTCTCAAGGGTGAAACCAAAAATGCCTGAGTCTTTGAAGAAGGTTTTTTCTGAGAAAAAAGGGACTTTTGTGACTATATTGAAGAACAAATCCTTGAGAGGATGTATAGGATATCCGGAGCCGATTTTGAAGCTGGGTTTGGCTGTTGAGAGGGCTGCGTTGTCTGCGGCTTTTGAAGACCCGAGATTCTGGAAGCTACAAGAAGATGAATTGGGCTCGATAACCTTTGAAGTGTCAGTGCTTACAGCACCCAAACTAGTTAAAGTCAATGACCCGAGGGAGTATGTGAAAAAAATAAAGATTGGAAGAGACGGACTGATTGCTGAGAGAGGGCATAACAGGGGGTTGTTGTTACCGCAGGTTCCAATAGAGTTGAGGTGGGATGTGGATGAGTTTCTTGAACACACATGCGCAAAAGCAGGACTTATGCCTAATGAGCATCTAAAACCGGGTTTCAGTTTGTATTCATTCACCGCTCAAGTATACTCTGAGGAAACACCTCGAGGCGATGTATCTGAAAAAAACCTTAGAGAACTGTGAATCTGACTTCGTCACCGTCGGCAGCCTTGAATTCCTTTCTAAAATTGTGTTTTGAAATCAATTCCAGGTCAAGTTTATGATGGGTTCTTTCAGGAATTATTGCGTGACAGTGTATTGTCTTTCGATTAATTGTCAGAACAATTGGTGTTAAGCCCACACCACCGTAGCTCCTACCCTCTGATGTGAAACCAGATATTTTGATTGTTGATTTAATATCAAGGTCGGGTTTTCCACTATGTACTCTGACATTTAATGTTCCGGGATAGGGAGAATAACCGAGTGTTTCATTTATTTTTTCCGCGTATTTTGAAACATAGTATGCGCCTTCACCAATGCCTGAAACAACCTCCCCAACATACGTCATTTCAGAGTCATGATTTAGAAAAGAAGATATTTTCCTCTCCAGTCTTTTGAGGACAGACACCCCCTCATCTGTTATCGATACTTTAAATCCCTTTTCCGAGCGTGCGCGAGTTATCCACCCCTGCTTTTCCAAAAGCATAAGATACCTTGAAGCACTCTGCTGAGAGACCCCGAATATCTGGCCAAACTCTGAAGTAGTTGCCTCAAAGAAACAATCACATCCCCCAACCTCCTCAGCCAACGACACCAAAAAAGGCTCCAAAAAAACCATTAAAAACACACAGTACTAGACTGCGCCACACCCCCAAAAAAATTTCTCGGCCATTTTACGTGTTTGTAGGAAATACCCCACAAAAAAAACATACAGATTACTCAAAAATAAGTAAACAGAAGATAAAAGGGTGGATTATTTGAGGATTTAACTTTGTCCTTCGAAAAGATATGCAATGAAAGTAGTTCACGCCCAGCAACCACCCAAAACAGTGGAAGTCGAAGGATATACAATGCCTTTAAAGGACGTTTTAGGTATGGGGGCGTCGGTAGAAAGAAGAAGAGAGGACATGGATGCGTTTCTTAAACTCAAAGCAGCACAGCTTAAAAAAATCATTTTCGGCGAAGGCAATAATGTTCCACTGTGGGAAGACGTAGAAGGACGAATAAGTGATGGGACGATAGTGGATTTTAGGTCTCCCAGAGTGAAAGATGAAAGAAACAGAGGCAACCTCTTCGGTGAGTTAGGGTATTACCTTGAAGATTTAGCATATCACATATACGTGAAACGAGACGTATTGGAGCTGGCTTGTGAACACCAAGTGATTATATCCACAAGTCCATTTGCCAAAGAGGCAGGATACCCCATGGAAACTTTGATTGTAAAAAAAGAGGATGGAAGACAAAGAGCAGAACAGTTCATTGAATCACTAGCGCAATATATGGATGTAGTATATGGTGTGAAAACCCAACACCCCAGTGACATCAAGACCGCATCCAGAAAATATGTCTGGAATGCCATTGATTCGCCTTTGGACCACTTAAGAGATAAAAGCAGTTTTGACGCAAACATAGAACTCCAAAAACCACCAAATATCAGTGAACCACCCACCCTAGAAGACATCAAAAAAATAAGAGCATGGTTTAACAAGTGGTATTGCAGCTCACCAGCCAGACAAGAAATGATTAAACAACTAAGCATGGAAACAGAATACACAATTGAAACACAATTACCCACCTTAATGGTTCCGATTGATGCAGTAATACGAAATAATCCAAAAGCAGATATAGATAGATTAAAAAGCGATACGATATAAGACGAAATAACACCCCCCCCCTATAAAAAAATAAACTCTAATACCCAATTCCCGCGCAATCTCCTCGCACGGCAAACCCCCGTGCACAAGGAAGCGAATAATAAGGTATCTCGTCA
>JAHIYG010000241.1 GCA_018815265.1 Candidatus Altarchaeota archaeon
ATGATTTTTTTTATCTCATAAGTCTTCAGGTCTGGGAGGCAGTATGTGTATTTCGGGTGAAGCGGGATGTTGAGTCTCTTCGCATCTTCGACTGCCTGGTTTGGTGTTGGATTCTTGTCTGCGTCGCCCGCCTCCTGCACCCACCACTCCCGGACATACCCTGGAGGGGAGAGTCTCGTGTTGGTCTGGAGAAAATCCCCATATGTCACCAGGATGTCTCCCAAAAAAAGAATCTCTTTTACGTCGTCTTTGACCTCCTTAGCCTGCTGCCGTGTCTCAACCCTTAGTACGGTCCCGTCCTTTAGCAAAACTATGGGTCCGTCTATTTCATCGCATTCTGTTATGACGCAACCTTTACCTGGTTTTTCAATCTTGACTTGTGTGCCGGTGGCTATGAAGTCATCCAATAGTATCATTGTTGCGGGGTGTATGGATTTCGCAGCCAATCCATTGCATCTTGAGTGCCCGTATCTTATTCGAAATCCTCCCTTTGCTGATGGTGCTGAAAATATCGGCCTGCCACCTACGACTTCACTCATAAACTTAGCTTTTGGTTTTTCCCCGTTCTCGGTTGAACTTGCTTTTTTGAGGTTTCCTAGCCAGTCCCATTCTATGCCGAATTTCTGCGCGTTTTTCATGAGTTTCAGGTTTTTCTGTGCCATGCCTTCGGCGATGACAAGGCACATTCCGCTTCTTATCCTGTTTGTCGGAATCCTCTCCAGGTCCCTGTGTATGGCGACTTCCATGTCCTCGGTGGGGTCGCCGTCAACGCAGACTGCAAGGTTTTCAACTATCATCCTCACCTCGTCGTCTGTCGGCTTGTATTGTAGGTTAGTCACCCGTTCGTCGTAGAGTTTTATCTCTTCCACATATCTTTCAATCTCATCCTTTGTTGGGCGGTATTCGCTCAGGCCCATTTTTTTCCTGACGTAGTCTCCAACTAGGACTGCAAGGCCTTGGGCTGTGCCTCCTGCGCTTCTTATTGGGCCTGAGAAGAATATGCCCAAGTATTCACTACCATCTGGGTTCTTCTGTATCTTGACGTCTGATATCCCCTCTATTGGGGCGGCAACCACTCCCTCAGTAAGTATTGCAAGCGATGTCCTCACGGCCTGGTCTGCGGTTTTTTCTCTTTCCTCCCTGGTTTCATATTTTTTCTCCCCAAGTATGTCGTCTATTATCAGGGGTACGATGTTTGCGGTTTTTTTCCTGTATTCCAAAATCTTTTTTGCGATGCCAGTTGGTCCGACCAATCCCTCGACTCTCTCAGCCAAGTCGCCTGCAGGCTTTGCCTCCACCTCTTTTGATGGGTCTAGCATTTTAGCCCTTGCAATCCCTGCGATAGTGTAGATTTTTTTTATCTCAGCCGTCAAGGCATCATTGTATGCTTTTATGTCACTCATTGTTTGCGCTGAAATCCAGCATTATCACCTCGTGGTTTTGCAGGTTCATTATAGGGACTCTCGCAGGCGTCGGCTGATGGCCTAGCCTCTCCTGATATGCTGTCTTCGCCTGCCAGGTGCCTGAGTTGATTACTGTCACCCCCCGATATTGTGTGTATCCGTTCGTGTGTACGTGGCCGCAGTGGAATACGTCCGGGACGTCCTCGATGAACAGGTAGTCCTTATTCTCAGGGGATATGCTGTCTGAACCGTATGTCGGCACAAGATGCCGTCTCTTCAATAGTTCTACCATTGCGGTGTCTGGGTTTTTGTAGCTGCACGATGATAGGCTTCCGATTATGGTGTCCATTGACGTGCCGTGGTACATGAGTACTTCCACCCCATGTGCTGAAAACCTGACTGGGTTGCCGCAGACGTGGACATTCGGTATTTCATAAAGTTTTCCTGCTAGGTCTTTGCTCACTCTAGGCTGGGGTTCAGCGTTTCTTGACGCGTCGTGGTTGCCCATGCATGCGATAATTTCTATGTGTTTTGGTATGTCCTCCAAGAGCATGGCCAGGAACTCGTACTGGCGCTCAATGTCAGGTATTGTGAGCTCGCTTTCCTGGTCGGGGTATATCCCTATGCCATCCACCAAGTCTCCTGCAATGAATATGTACTTTAGCCGGTCTGCGACTTCTCTTCTGCTCCCTCTTCCATTGAGCCATTCGATAAAGCTCATAAACTCCTTCTCCAAAAAGAGGTAGCTACCGACATGTATGTCTGACAGGAAGGCAGCGTATACCTCTTCGCTAGCGTATCTTTTTGTATGATTCAATGGGATGTCTGGTTGCGTGATGTTGTTTGCAATGTATAGCTCGCCAGTGAGTATACCTTCAATACCTATGACTTCATCAGGCAAAATCCTCTCATACTCTGCCTTCAAATGGTCGTTTTTGTCAGCTATCAGTACAGTAAGCCCTCCTGTTGGGTCTTCAACATCCAGGAACTTGAATCCCCTGGTTGATTCGCGTTTCTCGTTTACGATAGCTACAATCTTCTGTTTTGTCTTCTGCTCTCCTGCCTTTACCTGCTCTATTGTCGAGACATCCTTATACTCCACATGCTCTTGTATCACTGACTTGAGGCTTTTGTATCTGCTGTTAAAGTACTGTATGAAATCATCGATGGTGCCAGCGCACGTGCTTTTACCTGTCACATCGCTTGAGTCGTGGATGATAAGCTTGGACTCCAAATCACATGCTTTATGTTTTTTATGCTCTGAACCTTCACTCTCACAGATGTCTGGCTTATCTGTAGTTGTTGTTTTTTCTATGTACTCATGTGTTACAAACCATGCTCCGTCATCTTTTGCCTTTTTGAATAATCTTTTATAATCTATTTTTGAGTCTATAATCTGCTCCAGTGCTGTAGTGCTCAAAACCAACCCGTACTCTAACGCCTTCTGGCTTATTTCGCCTTTATCCACCCCATAAACCCCATAACTTCAGGCAGTTAGTATCTCCCTGATTTTTTCAATCACTATTTTTCCAGCCATTATCTGGGCTTCATCAGTGTTTGCCCCAAGGTGCGGGACACAGACTGCATTATCTAATCCTGGCAGCGGCGAACCCTCCAACGGCTCTTTCTTGTAGACATCTAATCCGGCACCCTTTATCTTCTTCTCATTCAACGCCTCATAGAGTGCGTCCTCGTCTATAGCATGCCCCCTTGAAGTGTTTACAATTATGGCGGTTGGCTTCATCATCGCGAGCCTTTCCTTGTTGACTAAATCTTTTGTCGTGGGTAGCGCCGGCACGTGTATGCTGATTATGTCTGCGGTCTTGAATACTTCGTTTATTTCGACGCATTTTGCATTGTACTCCTTAGCATCCTCAGAAGATATTGCAGGATCAGATACGATGACTTCCATCCCGAATGCCCTAGCTCTCTTGGCCACTTCTTTTCCGATTCTTCCGAACCCTATGAGACCGAGTGTTTTGCCGTAGAGTTCACAACCCATGAACAGTTTCCTATCCCACCTGCCCTGTTTTAGGCTGTCCCTGGCTTTTGGAATGTCTCGATATACGGACAACATCAATGCGATTGCATGCTCTGCGACTGAGATAGTGGATGCTTCGGGCGCGTTCACTACCTTCACGCCTTTTGCAGCAGCTGCTTCCTTGTCTACATTATCCAACCCTACGCCTGCTCGGCCTATGACCTTGAGTTTTGTTCCTGCGTCTATCATAGCCTTTGTGACCTTTGGTTTGCTTCTGACTACTATGGCGTCATAGTCCCCCATTATCTTCGCAAGCTCGTCCTCGCTCAAGCCTGTCTTGACATCGACTTCGGCGTATTCCTTTGCCAACTCCAATGCGCTTTCGTGGATTTTGCTCGCTGCCAGTATCCTTGCTTTCATAGCCAACTATTTATGTAAACATTAATATTAATCGCATACCATATGTTTAGAGAATGGGCTCCCTAGCGGTGAAACTGGCTGGACTCAAGCTTGACAACCCAACCATACTAGCGTCTGGCATCATGGGTTCTGACTTTCACTCAATCAAAAAGATTGCCGAATCAGGGGCTGGAGCTGTAACCATAAAGTCCATAACTAAAGAGCCCCGGGGCGGCCATGACAACCCGACGATGGTTGAAGTCGAGGGCGGATTCCTAAATGCAATAGGCTACTCCAACATGGGCTTGGAAAACGCGAAATACGAGTTCCAAAGCGTCAAAGACTTGCAAGTGCCGGCGATTGCATCGGTCGTCGCAGAGGATTCGCAAGGGTTCGCATACCTTGCCAAGGAGATGTCATCGGTGGGTTTCTCGGCTGTCGAAGCTGTGCTATCTTGTCCGCACACCCCAGGCCTTGGCCTTTTGGCAGGCCATGGAACGCCTGAGGCGACAGCGGAGATAGTGTCTGAAATCAAAAAAGAGTGCCCTCTTCCAGTGATAGTCAAGCTCTCCCCAAACAGCCTAAACCTGGGTGATATCGCAAATGCTGCATTGGAGGGTGGAGCTGACGCGGTGAATATGGGCAACAGCTTGGGTCCTGGGATGGTCATAGACACAGTATGCGCTAAACCAGTCCTCTCATACAAGGTCGGCGGAATGAGCGGGAAAGCGATAAAGGCCATAGCTGTGCGCTGTGTCTACGACATATTCGAGGCGACACAGGGGAAGATACCGATAATCGGTACCGGCGGAGTGGTTTCAGGGCAAGATGCAATCGAAATGCTCATGGCAGGCGCTTCAGCGGTCGGGGTAGGTACAGGAGTCTACTACCGAGGATTCGAGGTCTTTCGAAAAATATCAGAGGAACTGGATGATTACCTGACTACTCAAAAACTTACATCATTGTCTGAGCTTGTCGGGGTGGCGCATGGATAAGCCCCGGATGGTTGGTATACTTGATGTGACGGACGCAAGCCTAACACACAAGACCTACACATTGGATGTGGAGGTTGACGCGCGTCCCGGCCAGTTCTGCATGCTGTGGATTCCCCGCGTGAACGAGAAGCCAATGAGCATCTCAAACACGAAGGGCAAGGTTCAAGTGACTGTCAAAAAAATAGGCGACTTCACTGAACGACTCTTTGAACTGGGCAGAGGAGACAAAATAGGCTTCAGGGGCCCCTACGGAAAAGGCTTCGAATATGTCGCAGGCGATGTATTGCTGGTCGGCGGAGGATGCGGTATTGCGCCGCTTCGCCCCTTAAAGGATGTGCTGAAGGGTCATGTTGTGGTTTCAGCCCGGACAGTGGACCAGCTGCTTTTTGAAAAGGAATTCGCAGACGCAGGATTTAATGTTCATGTTGCCACAGACGACGGCTCAAAGGGCTTCAAAGGCTTTGCGCATCAACTGGTTGAGGAACTTTTGAAGGAGCATGAATTCAAATGCGTCTTTTGCTGCGGGCCTGAGCCTATGATGAGGGCAGTATTAGATGTCTGCACACAAGCTAATGTCTCAAGCCAAATGTCTCTTGAAAGATACATGAAATGCGGGATAGGGATATGTGGTTCATGCACTATCTCTGGTTTGAGGGTGTGCAGGGAGGGTCCGGTCTTCAAGGGCGAAACGCTTTTGGGCACTGAATTCGGCCACTACACAAAGGATGCGTCAGGGGTCAGGAGGAAACACAATGGATGCTAGGGAAACAGCAGCCATTCTGCTTGATGCAAATGCTTTGAAATTCAATGTTGAAAAACCCTACGTCTTCGCATCAGGGATAAAAAGCCCGGTGTATATGGACTGCAGAATTCTGATGTCTAATGTGGGCAAACGGCGCATGATTGTTGAATCCATGGTTGGAGTTGTGTCTTCGCTTGATTTTGACGTCGTGGCAGGCACTGCATCTGCTGGAATACCATGGGCTTCATGGCTTTCAGAGTCTGTCTCCAAGCCGATGGTCTATGTGAGGAAGGCTGAGAAAGAACATGGACGCGGAAAAAAGATTGAAGGCACAATCCCTGATGGGGCTTCTACATTGTTGGTTGAGGATTTGGTGTCTACTGGGATGAGCAGCCTCGCAGCTGTGCAATCACTGAGGAATGAGGGTGCAAAGGTTTCTGAATGCGTTTCCATCTTCCAATACGGGATGCCTGAGGCGATTTCTGCATTTAAAACATCTGCCGTCAAATTACATTCACTATCCAACTTCAAGGTTGCATGCGAAGTGGCATTGGAAAATAAATACCTAAACAAAGCCGATGCTTCGAAGGCCCTTGAATGGATGTCTAATCCACGAGGCTGGAGCAAATGAGTTTTATAAAACAGTATCAACGCGTTCGAAAGGAAAAGGACAGCATCATCTGCGTTGGCTTAGACCCTGCACTGCCCGAGCAACGGCGTTCTGGTGTCATCAAAAAACAGTATCCCGGCGATGAAGCAGACATAATACTACAATACTGCATGGAGACAGTAGATGCTGTCGCCGACAACTGTTGCGCCATAAAAATCAACACTCAATACGCCCTTTTCGCATTAAGCTACAATAAAATGGATTGCCTCAATCAGCTGATACACTCTCACGGGCTGATTTCCATATTAGACCATAAACTCGGCGACATTGGCTCATCTAATGAGAGTGCAATCTACTGGATTAAAAAATGCGGATTCGACGCATTCACATTCAGTCCGTTCGCTGGAAACATACGTGAAACAGTCGAAGCAGCACATGCCAAGGACTTAGGTGTAATAACCCTGGATTTGATGAGCAACCCCGAAGCCGAGGGTTTTCAAAAGAAGACCCGCTTCAATGAGACACCCCTGTTTTGGAGGATTGCAGAGGATGTGAAGCAGGCAGGCGGGGATGGAGTGGTTGTGGGCTCCACAAACCACATCCGCGACGTTGACATATCCAAGATTAGAAAATTGATTGGTGACGAGAGATTGATGCTTTTCCCAGGAGTCGGCGCTCAAGGAGGGGATGTCAAGAAAATACTTGAGAGCGCAGGCGAGAGCGTCCTCATAAATATCGGCCGAAACATCATATACTCAGACGACCCGTCATCGACTTCGGCTGAATACAACAAACGAATCAGATTAAAGTGAAGCTGTCACGACAAACACTTCTGATGTTTTTTGCAGCATGTTATGTTCTGATGTTTTTTTATGGCTTATCATCAACAAGCTACAACAACGATGAATACTTCTATCTGCTAATGGGTAGAGAGATACTGAATGGAAAGACGCCCTATGTGGATTTTTTCTCGGCCCATATGCCTCTGATGCTCTATCCTGTGGCGGCTTCATTCAGGCTATTCGGGGGTTCAGTTGCAGCAGGCAAACTAATACCCCTCATTTCGTCAATTTTTGTCTTGGTATTCACATACCTCTCTGGAGAGAAGATAAAAGAGGGAGTGGGAACATATGCTGCATTGTTGCTTTTTCTGTCTCCAATGTTCCAGCTTTACTCCCATGCATTGTATGGGGTCGCATTAGCCTCTGCATTCATAACCGGCGCGATATATTTTCATCTGTCACAGCGCAAAACATTATCCGGGGTTTTCTGCATCCTATCCCTGTTCACGCGCCTCAACACTATCCCATTTGTCCTAGGCCTGCTCGTGCTAAACCTCAGGGATAGGAGATTCCATAATGGATTATTGTATGCTTCGCCGTTGTTCCTGTTGCTGCTGGTGCCTAACTTCATTGAAGACACAGTATTGTATCATCTTATCCGGTTGCCGCACGGTTTGGTTTACAAAATAAAGGCCATATACTCCCTTCTTGCTGGGCAGTGGCTTCCCATAATCTTGGCGGGAGCATGTTTTGTCAGGTGCAGACGCGAAAGGACGGTGCGTGAGTTGGGCATTGTTTTGGGGTTGTTTTTCCTGATGACTGTTTTCTCAAAGTCCCTCTTCGACTTCTACTTCTACGTGGGGTTACCTGTCGTCTCCGTGGTTGCAGGATACTTGGTTTCCCTGATGTCTTCATACAGGAGGCATATGTCTGTTTTGGCTGTTTTGTGGATTACATTAAACGCAGCTACAATCTCCGCATCATACACCTCAAACAACAGCCTTGAACCGTTGGTGTCATATGTGTCAGCTGAGGTAGAAGGGGGCAACCTATTCTGCATGAGCCTTTGGTGTCCCTACATCCTCTTTAAAAGCGGTTCAGCCGTGTCTGGAGATCTCTTGGACATGGCTGACCCGAGAATTGAAGTGTTTCCTGAGAGGGTAGCTGAAAAGCTGTTTAATGCTGTGTCTGAGGATAATCGCATGGCTTTGGTGGATTTGAAGGAAATCAACATGTACCAGAAAAAATTCAACGTCAATACTTCAAAGACTGTCGACTACATGCTTCAGCATTATTTCCCGGTGCTCTACTCCAACTCCATATACAACTTTGGCGAGGAGCAGAATTGGTGGGGCTCCCTAAATCATGTGGTATTCTTCAAACCATCAGCCGAGATTGAATCTGGAGCGCAGATTATTGAAGGCAATAGAAAGTCTACACACTACTTTCTGGAGGAATACATGTTGTTGGATGTTGACCTGAATGAAGTGCGGACTTCATATGTGCGAAATGTATCTGGCTTGGATGACGCAACCCCATTTATTCCAAAACAACTGATGGGCGATAACGCATTTAACATGACCTTATTGTCTCCCAAGGCGATTAGGTGGCCTCTGACCTTAGGCACACACTATGTTGTGGAGGAAGATGGGCTAAGATATTATGTCTATGTTAGCCAGCATGTTTCAGACACTGTAAACCTCTTTGTCATTACTCGGTCGGGCGATGACATTCTCGCGTTCTCTCAGCTAACCTACGACGTGGTCGGAGAAGACTTCATCGAAGTGAGGGTCTACTCGAAACTTTCCGAGAGGATTCTCACAGGCTATGCACCAACATACTTTCAGAGGAAAATATCTCCTGCAGAATATGAAAGACTAAACACTGTTTAAATAATATCTCCCTAAATACATTCTATGTCTTTTGAGTCTGTCAAAAAAACCTTCGACTTCGGGTTGAAGAATCCCCCAATCTTTGTCTTTGGAATGTTCAGCGGAATGGTTAACCTTCTCTTTGGGGTCTTGTTCGGGGTCGGAGTCGGTGCTGCGGTGCTGGCGTCAGCGTTCAAGCCGTCAGTGCTTTCTAACCATGCAGTCTTGTTGGGTGGGGCGGCTGCATTGATAGCTTCTGTGGTGTTCATGGTCCTTCTCCAACTTCTGGCATCTACATACTTCACTGCTGCAACCTACAGGTTCATAAAGACAAAGAATCTTCAGACTTCTTTTAAGGAGGCTGTTATAGTTTTCCCAAGTTTGCTCGCAGCACAACTGATTAAATATGGCATCTACATAGTTGTTTCATTGATTGTGGTTGTCGTATTGGTTGTTATCTACGGCTTCTACAGTCTATTCTCATCCGGCGGCTGGGTGTTGGCTTTGATATTTTTTATTTTCATGCTTGTCGCAGCACTTGTTTTGCTCTATGGAGTCGCTTGGGTTTACACAAGATTGACTTTTATCGATTTTTTCATATGTGTCGGCAAGTTGGCACCCATAGAAGCTGTCAAGAAAAGCTTCAGCCATTCAAAAGCCAGATTCACCCTCATATTCGGCACCACAGCATTGTATGGCCTGATACTGATGGTCTTCCTATTTCCTATTAATTTTGTATTGGCTTTTATTCCTCTCGGAAATTATCTGTCTTCTCTCCTGTCTTCCACGATTAACTCCTTGTTTAATGTCCTGGTGGTCCACTTATATTTCGAAATAGAGCAAAAAAACAAAGAGGTAAAGGCATCACCTAAAACCCGGATTTTTGGAGACACACAGGAGTATGTTCCCCCAAACGCTAGGGAATGACGCTATAACTCCAGTATCTTCCGCGGATTTTTTACGAGTGCGTGTGTTATAGTTTTCTCAGCTAATCCTTCACCTGCCAACAGTTTGATGTACTGTTTAAGCGATTCCGTGGGGCCTGGATTTCTCGTCTGACCTGCGTCGCTTGTCAAGATGACCTGTTCTGCACCTATGTCTTCTATAGCAGCCATCTGATCCTTCAACGGATAGTCTCCTGGGTTGTCTCGGTCCAAATACATGATGTAGCAGTATTCTATGTATGCTCCTTTGTCTGCAAGCTTCTTCTGCGTATCCAATGGCATAGCAATGTCGCGTTGCATCGGATGGGTTACTATCGTCTTAATCCCCCTATCCAAAGCCTCTAGGGTGAGCTTCTCGGCTTCCCTCCAACTAACATGCCCTGTTGCCAGTATGCAGTTCATCTCAGCCATAGTGTCTAAGCAGTCCTTAGCTTTTCTGATGAGTTTTCCACTCCAATCAGTAACCTTAATGGCCTTTAGGTCATACTTCATCCTTGGCTTGAAGTTAGGGTCCCTCACCCACTCAGGAGGTATTTCATACTCGCTTTTGTTCTGTAAAAGGTGGTTTTCAGCATGTATTGTCGGCATCCATACGACAATCGGCTTATCCCTGCTCATGACTGCCGAGGCATATATTGCCGAGTTGTTGAAACCTCCCATGAAATAATTGAGTGTAATCGACCCAATCAATTTCATCCCGTCTTTTCTCTGCAGCGCATTAATCAATGCTATTGTGGGGAAACTGTGAGATTTTAGAACTACCCCCGATATTTTTCCATTTTCCTCTTTAACAAGCGTGTCTACTGTGTACCTCCTCGGCAGGATGTCTGGGCCTATGTGAAAGTGCATGTCAATAGCCTCTCCTACAATTTTTTCTGTCTTTTTATCGTCCATGTTTAACCACCAAATTAGACTCACAAATTATTTTTCCCTCTCTTATCACATAGGGTATTGTTTCTTTCGAATTCAGGGCGTCCCTAAAGTTTTTAGCATCCAGGACTATGAGGTCTCCTCGGCATCCAATCTCTAATCCATACTTTAAACCCATGTTTTTTGCACCGTTTACAGAAGCCATCTTAAAAAGGGCTTCAGGATCTTCCTCTGAAGTCATCCTTGTCGCAGCTGCTGCGACATGCATCTCACGTAGCATGCTTGTGTTTCCCATTGGATAGAATATGTCCCGTATGTTGTCTGTGCCAATGCACACGTTCACGCCCGCAGATGCTAGCTCCCTAACCAAGGTTATGCTGTTGTATCCTCTTGCGTGGACGTCATCTGGGTTTTGGAATCTTGTTATCATATTCGCCGAAGGCGTGACGTTAACATTCATATTAGCCTCCTTAACAAGTCGTATGGTCTCTTTCGCAACATTATCATCTACTTTGGAAAGCGATATGCAGTGTGTCGCAGTTACCCTCCCATACCATTTGTTTTCTATTGTCTTTTCAGCGAGATAAGGCAGCATGTAATCCTCGGGGTTGTTGCTTTCATCGACTTGGACATCCAAATCGACGTCGTATTTTCTCGCAATCTCGAATAGGACGTCAATGTGTTGCAGTTGGTTTTCAACATCCTTTTCCACGAGGGGCAGGCCACCAAGCAAGTCTGCTCCCACATCAAGTGCCTCTTCAACCCTCTCCCTTGCAGACTCGTTTAATACTCCCTCCTGCGGGAAGGCGCATATTTGAAGTTTAACTGGAGAGTCTTTTTTAAGCTTCATAATCGCATTAAGCGGCGCGAGACCGCCTGTTGAGTCGACGTCAACCTGTGTCCTTATTGCAGTCACTCCGTTTTCCGCAAACTCCCAAATCACCGTCGCAGCCCTATTCACTATCTCGTCAACAGTGTAGTTTCGCTTGAATTTTTTCAAGAGTTCACGGTTTTCCTCGAGTGTTTTGCCAAAGTCATAGGGACTCATTTTGGAGAGGAGGTCTGCTTTGTCAAGGTGTGTGTGTATGTTGACGAATCCCGGGGTTACAAGCATGCCGCAGGCGTCTATGCCTTTACCACTTATTTCTCCTAATTCGGATATTTTCCCGTCCTTTATCAGAATGTCGGTTGTAGCTGATTGGTTGGGTAGTTGTGCGTTTTTGATAATCAATTGCCGTCCTTCAACCATCCTAAAGGCAATATTATAAGAGACGAGATATAAATACCGGCTGCTGTTGTTTGTTTAAATAAGTTGTCTATTCTATTATTTAATGGTTTTATCCATGAGGTTGGCGTTGTTTCTGGCGTTGTTAGTGGTTTTGTCAGGTTGCATATGCACTGAAAAACTTGGCATCCTCCAGGATGGCTCAGGAGAAGAGGTAGTATGTAGCTCTCCCTACATGCGTGTTGGCAGTGAATGCTGCCTTGACTCGGACTCGAACGGCATATGCGACAGGGATGAGGCAGTGTCTGGAACAACTTATGCGGTTGTGCCAACAACTCCGCTGTGGACTACTACGACTGAAGACCCCCATCTTAGAATCACCATACACGAACCTACCACTACGACCTCTACTGCCTTACCCACTACCACCACTACTCTTCATACGACAACCACGATTGCGCCGACGTGTTCTGATGGCATCAAAAATCAGGGGGAGGAATACATCGACTGCGCAGGCCCATGTGAATACTGTGAGGTGTGGAAGCTTACGTCTGGATATAAGCAATTCAAGACTACTGGCTACTTTTTCAAGTTTTCGGAGAAGAAGGGTTCCGGCATAAACCGGCAGTATTGGATTACTGTAAAGACACCTGAGGGGTTGGTGGATGAGAGGCCTATGTCGTCTTCGGAAACATTTGTGGACTACATTCGGTTGAAGGTCATAGACTTTGACGACAACCCTGAAAACCCGACCATCTACATCAGGTACAACACTGATGATTTGTCTAAGCTGCCTGCGGGAGCTACGCTTTTGACAATTGGGGGCAGATCATGCACCCAATCTGCTGAGGGCATATGTGAGAGAAGCTACTCCAACTATAGGATACGTTTAGTCAGCAGGCTTTCAGAGGAGGGAAGAGATGGCGCCAGGGTCGAGATATGGGAGCCTGGGTCTGACGTCTCATATAAGGCTGATGTTTGGGAGGACAGGAAACTATACACCTTCGACCATGGAGTAGTTATTGGAGGATTTTTCGACAGAAGCCACATCATGGTAGGGGGCTACAGCCTACTCTACTTTAACAGTATCTAAAATGCCGTCGCAGTTTAAGCCCACAATCCGGGAGCGAAACAGATACCTGACATTCGAGATACTATGTGACAAAGCTGTTGACAGAAAAACATTAGTTGATGCGGTATGGTCTGTGATGCTTCGCCTATACGGGGAAGTGGGTACTTCTAAGACAAGCCTTTGGGTGATGGACTGGGATGAGACGGCAAAAAAAGGCATTGTAAAGGTTAACCGGGCAAGCATAGACTTGCTTCGGTCCTCGTTGGTTTTGTTAAAAGAAATAAAGGGTGGGAAGGTCGCAGTCAACGTATATCGCGTCTCGTCGACGCTTAAGAAGGCACGTGAGACTATGCAGCGTTCATGAGTGCTGCAAGCCTTTTTAATTCGGCCTGTATTTTTCTGCTTCCTTTCCCTGGCTGCACCGGCGAAAGCTTTTTCGTACAGCTTGGGCAGTTGAATTCCACCTCGATTGCTGCTGCATAGTCTACTGTCTGGCAGCTGCATTCGAAGACTATCTCCTCCTGCATCCTAAGCTTCTCGTCAAGCTTACCCATCCTGTCTTCTACTGCTTTGTTAAGGTAGTCGATTATTTTATCGTCCCTCCTAACCCAGCTGTAGTGGCAGTATCCGGTGTCTAGCCTGTCTCTGTAGAGATGGACAAGGTTTTTCTCCAATAGGTCGTTCAATATCGTCCTGACCTTAGAAGTCTCAAAGTCCAGTTTAGCTGAAATGTCTTTGTCCTCCAATGGTTTTCCGATAGCTCTTATGACCTTGGTGCTCTCATCACCTACCACCTCGTTCAAGGCGTCAAAATGCACCTGATTTAACTCAGCCATGGCCAATACATTGGGACAAACACCTATATAAACCTTTCG
>JAHIYG010000242.1 GCA_018815265.1 Candidatus Altarchaeota archaeon
CATCGACGAAAGCTGGCTTGCCATGAAGAAGTTAAGATGGAAAGACAAACGAGTGAGGATAATACAGCTTTTGAAGAACTACGGTCAATTCAACGCAATCATATGCGGCTTCAACCACGTTATGGGAGACTTTGTCATAACAATGGATGATGACCTGCAACATCCTCCGGGGAAATACCGAAATTGATTAGAGCCATGGAAGAGAATCCAGGATTCGACGGCATGATAGGAAGCCCCTGGTCAAGGAACATGACGTCATCCACAACATAGGCAGTTACGTAGTTGGAGTAGTAGACAGCATAATCCTCAATAAACCGATGGACCTGAAAATGTTTTCATTCAGGATATTAAAGAGGAAAATCGTGGATGTCATAGCACAGAACAAAAGCCACAACCCAGTGTTGGGACCTCTGCTTTTGTCCACCACGTTGAAACTAAAAAATGTCTCCGTAATCCACAAAAAAAGAATGGGTGGCAGATCAGGTTACTCCACATACAAGATTGTCAAAAGTTGCATGGACAATATAATAAACTTTTCAACCTTGCCTTTGAAGATTGCAAGCATTTTTGGCACAGTCGTCGCGTTCATGAGTTTCTCTGTAGGATCTGTGTTCATATTCAGGAAGCTTTTCCTAGGCATTGGACCTGACGGTTGGACGAGTCTCGTGGTCCTGCATCTATTCTCATTTGGAACGATACTCACCCTATTCGGGATAATGGGTGAATACCTAATAAGGATATCTAGGCAAGTCAACTATGAGCCACAGTACCACATAAGGGAGATTCACGTCTGAGTGTCGTCATATTCCTTTATTACCTTTGCCGGGACACCCCCAATCAACACATTATCTTTAAAGGATTTAGTGACTACTGCTCCCGCTGCCACCAGACAACCTTTACCTATTTTAACTTCATAGGTTATGCATGCATGCGCCGCAACCTGTGTTCCAGAGCCAATGTGTATTGAGCCAGCTTCTATCCCTCCAAACCTGAATGAACCATGTTTCCTCAATCTGTTGGTAGGGGCTAGCATCGAAAACGGACCAAGTGTCACGCCATCACCCAAATGCACTTCTCCAGCGCCTATATACGCGTTGAATCCAACAAGCACATTGTCTCCTACACTTAGGCTATTTGGTTCGTAGATAAATGCCTGATCATATACCCTGAAGTCTTTTCCGCATTTTTTGAGGAAAGGTTTGTATATCATGCCCCTGAGTTTGTCGCCTTCCCTGCGTTGTGGGATGAATAAGAATGCTATTTTAATGCAAAATCTCCAGAAATTATTCATCACTAACATTGTTGATAAATTAGTGCAATTTTATTAAAAATCAGACTAAGTTGTGAATAATGAAAGGAAACAAGAAAATAATGATTTTGGGTGCGGGGGTATACCAGGTGCCTGCAATCAAAGCTGCCGGAAGTTTAGGCTATGAAACCATTGTACTCAGTAGGGAAATCAAGAAATATCCTGGCGCATCCCTGGCTGATGTACCATTAGAGGTTGACACAACGGATGTCGAGGGCGTGCTGTCATGTGCCAGGGAGTATGATGTTGAGGGTGTGTTCACATCTGGAACTGACGTAGCTTTGCCAGCCCTTGGACGGGTGAATGATGAACTGGGTTTGAGTGGACCAAGTTATGAGGCAACCGTTTTTTCTACAAATAAGCTCCTTATGAAAGAGGCTTTCCTTAACCGTTCAGTGCCGACAGCAACAAGCTGGCCAGTTGACTCGTTTAGTGAGGCGTCTGCAGCCGCTGAAGACATTGGATATCCATTGATTCTAAAGCCAACTGGCACATCTGGCAGCAGGGGTGTTATAAAGGTGGATTCCAAAGGAAAGCTTAGGAAAGCATGGGCTTACTCAAGAAGATATTCTAGAGCTGGGGAAAAGACATTGGTGGAGGAATATCTGACAGGTGTGGAGTTTGGATCCCAAGCGTTTGTCTATGACAATAAGATTAGGCTTATATGCACGCATAACGACACTGTCACTAACCCCCCGTATTTGACGCCCATCGGCCACTCATATCCCTTTGCAGATGAATCTATTGAAGAGGAAGTTGTGTCTGTAGCTAAAAAAGCCATAAAAGCTTTAGGCATAAATAACAGTGCAGTCAATCTTGACCTAATTCTGACTGATGAAGGCGTAAATGTCTTTGAGGTAGGGGCTAGGATGGGGGCGACATGCCTTCCAGAACTCACCGAAATTTACTGTGGTGTTGATGTCACCTCCGAATGCATTAGAATGTCTATGGGTGAGAAACCATACTTCAAAAACAAAACAGGAAGCCCATGCGCAGGACTCCTCATAACATCCTCCAAAAAAGGCAAAATCACTGGAATAGACGTACCAGATGCCGTGAGAACAGACAAGGAAGTAATACATATAGACATAGACGTCAAAGTAAACGACCACATCGCAGAGTTCAAGACTGGCCCAGACAGACTAGGGAGCATAGTTGTCACTGGAGACAGCTACTTAAACGCAGAACAAAAAGCCAAAACATTCAGGGACATGATAAGGATAAGAGTGGTGTGATTCCATACAAATTAACTTTAATATTTAGGAAATCTCATTTATTGCGTATGAAAGTGGTTATCCTCTGCGGGGGTTTAGGTACGAGGTTGCGTGAGCAGACTGAGTTCATTCCGAAACCCATGGTGCCGGTCGGTAATCGCCCTATTCTCTGGCATATAATGAAGATATACTACCACCAGGGATTTAATGAATTCATCCTCCCATTAGGGTATAAGGGGGATGTTATCAAGGATTATTTCGTCAACTACAAATGGAAAAGCTCAGATTTCACTTTGGAGATGCATAAAAACAACAGGATGGAATTCCACGACGAGCAAAAATGCGAGAACTGGACCATACACTTCATAGACACCGGAGTACACACTAAAACAGCCAAACGGGTGCAGATGGTGAAGAAACTCCTCACCCAAGACAAACAATTCATGCTAACCTACGGAGACGGAGTCGCAGACATCAGATTAGATAAACTACTACAGTACCATGACTCAAAAGGGTTAGCCGCGACAATGAGTGGGTTCAGGCCAAAAGGAAGATTCGGTTTGGTTGAGGAAAAAGACGGAGTAGTGAAGAGATTCAAGGAAAAACCCGTAATGGACGATTGGGCAAACTGCGGATTCATGGTGTTTCAGAAAAAAGCACTAGAGTATTTCACAGAAAAAGACGTGATGCTCGAAACAGACGTGTTGCCTAAAATAGCAAAAGACAAACAACTTGCAGTATACCCGCACGAAGGCTCATGGCACTACATGGACACCCAAAGAGACTACGAAGAACTAAACCGCCTCTGGGGAAAAACGCCAACATGGAAGACATGGAAAGACTAAGTTTCTGGATCGGCAAAAAAGTCCAAGTAACCGGCCACACCGGATTCATGGGCGCCTGGCTGACACAATGGCTCACAAAACTCGATGCAGAGGTCTCAGGATATTCGCTGAAAAAATACGACAACGACACATTATACAAAACACTGAAACTCAAGAAAAAAATAAAAGACTACAGAGGAAACATAGGAGACTACAATTCTTTCAAGAAGGTCATGGACAAAGTAAGGCCGGAGATAATATTTCACCTAGCCGCCCAACCGCTCGTGAGAAAATCATACGACAACCCACTAGAAACAATACAGTCAAATGTTGTCGGCACCGCCAACGTGCTTGAAGCAATAAGAAATACAAAATCTGTTAAAGCAGCAGTCATAGTGACATCAGACAAATGCTACAAAAACCTGGAGACTGGAAAAGGCTACATGGAAACAGACCCCATGGGAGGGCATGACCCATACAGCGCAAGCAAAGGATGCGCAGAACTATTAGTCGACTCATACCGTAACTCTTTTTTCAGGGGACAAAAAAAGCTAGTCTCTACCGCACGTGCAGGAAATGTCATTGGAGGGGGTGACTTCGCAAAAGACCGGCTCATGACAGACTGCATAAAAGCACTTGAGAAAGGAGAACGAATTAGGGTGAGAAATCCAAAATCCACGAGACCCTGGCAGCATGTACTCGAACCGGTAGAGGGATACCTGACATTAGCTGAAAAAATGATAAAACACAAAAGATACGATGAAGCCTGGAACTTCGGCCCAGGAGTCAATTCAGTATACACCGTATCTGAAGTAGTCGACAAAGTCATAAAAAACTGGGGCAGCGGAAAATGGGCTGACACATCTAAAAAAGGCGATAAACACGAAGCCAAACTCCTGAATCTGGACATAACAAAGGCAAAAACCCAGTTAGGCTGGCATCCCAAACTCAAGATAGAAGAAGCAATAGCGCTGACAATAGAGGGATACAAAAGCCTCAAAAAAGGCGAGATAAAAGAGACAATAGATAAGCAGATTGAAGAATATGAGGCGATGTTATGAGGACTGAAAAAGACGTCAAAAAAGACATAAACAAACTGGTGGAGGAGTACTTTCGCCTCTTCCTAGACAAAAAAAGAAAAGACATTCCAGTATCTGGGAAGAAATACGACTCCCAAGAGCTCAAATACATCGTCGACGCCGCATTGGACGGATGGTGGACTGAAGGTAGATACACGACAGAGTTCGAGAAAAAACTCGCAAAATACATTGGAGTAAAACATGCAATAGTCGTCAACTCAGGCTCATCCGCAAACCTTGCCGCATTCACAGCACTGACTTCGCCAAAACTAAAGGAGAAGAGGATAAGAAAAGGCGATGAAGTAATCACAGTAGCTGCCGGGTTTCCAACAACAGTCAACCCAATAATACAGGCAGGATGCACGCCAGTATTCTGCGACGTAGAAGTAGAAACACTGGATGTGGATGTGAAACAGTTGAAGAATGCACTATCCAAAAAGACTAAGGCAGTATTTCTCGCGCACACATTAGGCAACCCATTCAACCTCGATGAAGTGACAAGGTTCTGCAGGAAACATGACCTCTGGCTTTTGGAAGACAACTGCGACGCACTCGGGTCAGAATACAAGGGGAAACATACTGGAAGCTTCGGAGACATCGCAACCTACAGCTTCTACCCAGCACACCACATAACAATGGGAGAAGGCGGAGCACTCACGACAGACGACGACCTACTAGCTAAAATAATTCGTTCAATCAGGGATTGGGGCAGGGACTGCTGGTGCAGGACCGGAGTCGACAACAGCTGCGGAAAAAGATACGATTGGAAACACGGAAAACTCCCGTTTGGATACGACCACAAATACGTCTACTCAGAAGTAGGATACAACCTCAAAAACACAGACTTGAACGCTGCAATAGCTGTCGCACAAATGGACAAATTGAGCGGTTTCATAAAGGTGAGAGAGAAAAATTTCAAGTTACTTTCCAAAGGACTGAAGAAATTCGAGAAAACATTCATCCTCCCTAAATCGGAGAAAGACGCTAAACCGTCATGGTTCGGATATCCATTAACGCTTAGAAAAAACTGCGGATTCAAGAGGGAAGACATCTTGAAGGCATTAAACAGCAAAAAAATAGGGACTAGACTCCTTTTTGCAGGCAATATAACTAAACAGCCTTATTTCATCGAAAACAAGGTGAGATACAGGGTGGCAGGAAATCTGAAAAACACGGACTATATCATGGAAAACACGTTCTGGATTGGAGTAAACCCCTTAGTTGACAAAAAAGGCATAAATACAGTTGTCGCATGTTTGGAGGAGACACTAGACTCTCTGTCTCCAGTATTCAAGTAGGTCTGCCATCGTCTTTTCAAAAGGTATCTCAGGAGTCCAGCCGGTTTTATTTCGGAACTTGCTGCAGTCACCATGAAGTATTTCCACATCCGATGGCCTCATCCTCTCAGGGTCCTTCTTCACACTTATCTTTTTCTTGCTCATCGACAAAAGCAAATCAAGAACAGACTGGATAGTTCTAGTTTCACCAGAGCATATGTTGTAGACATCTCCGAACTCACACTTTTGAAGAGACAAGTAATAGGCTTTCACGACATCCCTCACATCCGTGAAGTCACGGTATGCACTCAAATTCCCAACCTTCATCTCAGGCTTGGCACCAGCCTCAATTTCCGCAATCTGCTTCGCAAAATTCGAGGAAACAAATACATCCCCCCGCCGTGGGCCTGTGTGGTTGAACGCGCGAGTCCTCACAATCTTCATCCCATAGCTTTGGAAATACTGATACCCCAGCATGTCAGTTGCAACCTTGCTGACGCCATACGGACTCAACGGCCTCAACGGATTATCCTCAGTAATCGGCGTCTCCTCAGGCCTCACCAAACCGTATTCCTCAGAGCTTCCCGCAATCTGTATCTTCGCATCCAAGTCAGTCTTCCTAACAGCCTCAAAAAGATTCAAAGTCCCCAAAACATTCACCGTCAACGTCTGATGGGGAGCATGCCATGACGTCGGGACAAAACTCTGCGCAGCCAAATGAAAAATAATATCCGGCTCAACCTTCTTGACGACGTTAATCATAGACGACAAATCCTTCAAATCAGCCTCAACCAATGTTATGTCATCTCTCAGATGGTCTATGTTTTCTGTCTTGCTCCTCCACCTGCCAGTCCCAAAAACCTCAACATTATTCCCTAAAAGAAACTCAGCCAAATGACTTCCCGCAAAACCCGTCACTCCAGTTACAAGAGCCCTGACCATCGTAGATTGTAAACTTAAAAAGTCAATATTATTAAATGCATACAAAGACAAGTGTGGAAAGTGAATCTAAAAATATAAAAAAGAAAGTATAACCCTTTTTAAAGGACAATGTCCTTTAAATACTCCCTATTTATAAGGTGGTTGTTATGGCAATGAAGGTAAAAGTTGAAAACATGGTCGCGTGTATCACATTGGATACAGACTTGGACTTGAAGAGAATCGCAAAGGAAGTCGAGGGCGTTGAAAATCCGAAGAGCTTCCCAGGACTCATATACAGGCTTACAGACCTGAAAGTCGCTTTTTTGATATTTCGAACTGGGAAACTGATTTGCTCAGGCTCCAGGACACGGTCAAACATAGACAACGCATTGGAGATACTTTTGAAAAAACTGAAAAAAGCAGGCGTCAGATTGAAAAGCAACCCAAAAGTCGAAGTAGTCAACATGGTGTCGTCTGCTTCCATGGACTTTAAAGTCAACCTGGACACAATAGCCTTGGAGAGCTGGAATGTCGAATACGAACCCGAACAGTTCCCGGGACTGGTATACCGACTAGATGATTTAAACACTGTCATGCTGATATTCAGGAGCGGAAAAATAATCATCACAGGTGCGACAAGCAAAAAACAGGCTGAAGAAGCAGCAGAAAAGACTAAGGAGATGGTGCTGTCGCTTAACGCATCACTACCGTAAAAAAAAACATGCCAAGACCGTATGCGGTTTTGGCAAACACATTATTTTTTATAATGGTAAAATCCTTCCCCAGACTTTCTCCCGAGCTTTCCAGCAGCAACCATATCTACTGCCAGCTTAGCTGGCTTGTATCGTAGGTCTCCTGTTTCAACCTCTAAGTTTTTCATTATCTCCACAAACACATCCAACCCAATTAGGTCAAGCAGTGCCAGAGGACCCATCGGGTGGTGCAGACCCAACCTGGCTGCCAAATCAATATCCTCCCTGGAGGCGACTTCTTTTTCCAAAAGTATTACTGCCTCGTTCAAGTACGGCACAAGCATCCGGTTAACAGTAAAACACGGACTGTCAAATAATACAAGTGGGGTTTTACCAAGTTTTTCGACATATGAGAGTGCCTTCTCCACCGTCTCATCTTTCGTCTTAGAACCCCTTACCACCTCCACCAACTCCATCTTAGTTGGGGGATTGAAAAAATGAAGCCCCAAAAACCTACCGGGCACTCTGAGTACACCAGACAACTTCTCTATGCTCAAAGAGGAGGTGTTTGTCGCAAGCACTACATCATCTGGCAAAACACCCTCAAGAGACTTGAATGTGTCTACCTTGCAGGTGAAATCCTCCAACACACACTCCACGACAAGACTGCAGTTTTTCAATCCACCCCAGCTGTCAGTTGCCACTATGCTATCAGAGAGACTTGGATTCCTCTTCAGAATTCTCTCAACTGCGTCAGTGGCATGGGAAAGCTTCCTGCTCTTCAAAACCACGGAAAAACCAGACTCAGCAAATGCTTGCGCAACGCCCGCACCTATCCCAGTACCAACAACACCCACGTAAATGCTGGCCATGGATAACTATTGCCTGTCAGATAAATTAATAAATATCCCCACCCTAATGTGGGGTATTTATCACGAAAGAGCAGAAGAGGTATCTAGTCATCCTCTGCTCTTTCTCAGATAAAAACACAAGAGATACCAGATGAAAACGCTCATACTGCATGATTACCTTGATAACATAGGGGGTGGGGAGAAGCTGATGCTTACCTTAGCCCGGGAGATTGGCGCTGATGTTGCGACGCTAGATTATAACAGGGAAGTCGTCTCATCCATGGGATTCGATGACGTTACCATAAGAGGTTTTGGTGTGACATCCAAGATGCCGCCTTTGAAGCAGATTATCGCATCATTCAAACATTGGATGGCGGACTTCAGTGAAGAATATGATTTTTTCATATATAGTGGGAACTGGAGCAGGTATTCAGCGAAGAAACACCACCCAAACCTCTGGTACTGCTACACGCCAGTGCGTGCATTCTATGTCGACCGGGAAAGAATAAGGGAGCGGCTTAATCTGCCGCAACGGCTTTTCTTTGACGCATGGGTTAAAATACACAGTGCAAAAGACAAGTCATATGTGAGATACATAGACAGCCTAGTAACCATATCACAAAATATCAGGGAGAGGACGAAAAGAGTATATGATGTGGATTCTAAAGTCATTTACCCCGGCATAGACACGAAAAAATACCGTTTCATAGAATCTGGAAACTTCTGGCTGTCTGTCAACAGATTGTATCCTGAAAAACGCGTTGACCTGCAGGCTGACGCATTCAGGAAGATGCCAGGGGAAAAACTTGTGGTCGTTGGGGGAAACCTGGAAGGCGACCACTCAAATGCATATGTCGAAAAGCTAGGAAACAGAGCAGGAACGATCATGGAGTTTGACACCAAAGGAAGAACTATGATAGGAGATGTGATATCAACAGTAGGACGGACAAGCGGGCGCGCGAGTGCACTAAAAGCAGGAGGATATCGCTTCGACTTTGACTACGTAATACCAGGACAAATAGTACCAAACAGCGCA
>JAHIYG010000243.1 GCA_018815265.1 Candidatus Altarchaeota archaeon
CAAGGACGGTGATGTCGAAGTTGTTGATTGTTGTGAGCACTGACATAGCCATTATAGCCAATATGTCCTGGACCAACAGTATACCTAATATTATCCTGCCGTGGAGAGTTTCGAGTTCGTTCTTGTCAGCCAGTATTTTGATTACGATCATTGTCGAGGAGAAGGGCAGGGCTAATCCGATGTATATGGCCTCAATCTGCGTGAAGCCGACATAGTATGACACAAATGTCCCTATCCCGAATATCACCCCTGATGAAATGACTGCCGTGGCTGATGAGACATTGCCTACGTCCTTCAGGCGCCTTAAATCAAGTTCCAACCCTACTATGAACAAAAGAAAAGCTATCCCCAACTCAGAGAGATTTCTGATGACTTCACTGTTTGTTATCAACTTGAAACCTAATGGTCCAATGAGGATTCCTGCAAAAACATATGCTGGAATAAGCGGCTGTTTAGTGGCTTTTGCGAGATGGGCCAATATAGTCGCTGAAACAATCATCAAACCCATATCCCAAAGTATCAAATCCTGCATCATCTTACATAACTCCTATCTGCAAGCAGTATATTCTTATCCATTAGATGATTTGGCATATCCTCTATAAAACCATACCAATAGATTACCATGCCTGTCCCGAATAATTTTACGTAATGAAGTAGTTGTTTCCCATAGTCTCTTTTATACTCCACTTCGTCAGCGAAACTTCCCTTGCACTCAACCCAGTTTATCCACCTGTCCCCTAGTTTCATGGGATTATCTAGCTTGAAGTCCGGAGTCTTTGTGTGTTCTCCTTTTTTTGCATCATATTCTGTGATGTATTTAACGTTTTTGTTGTCCAGCCATTTTTTCACTAACCATTCGACGTCCTTTCCCCGTCCATGCTGCACTCTCGCGCCGTCGGGCGAATATATGACTTCCGCCCTGATGGCATCCTTAATCTCCTGCCTGAGCCTTTTGTCTTCTATGGCTTCCGGATCATCTACATAAGCTCTGAACTGGCTTTTGCTCACTCCAGTGTGCTGCAGCATCAGGGAGGCTGTTAGAAGTGGGGGGAAACCCTCATTACGTGCAATGTCTGTGAATTTCTTGCCATGAAGCCATTCACCCAAAAGTTTGTTCGCCCGTTTTTTTATCTCGTAATAGTTTCTTTTAGTTTCCCTGACAATCTTCTGAGAAAGTATAACTAAAAGAAGCTCCTCATCCAAGCCTTCAGCCTTATGGAGTCTTCTTATGTCCTCCCTGCTATTCAAGAGGTTGTATATGCGTTTGTATTCGGCGGAGTTCATTTTTAGTTTGATGCCACTCCACCCTCCTTAGATATTAGTCAATATCATTTAAAACAATAGATTAATTCACTCTATCAAATCAATCACTTGCTCCCAGACGCTGGAGTGTCCATCGCCTTCGTTGCCTCTTGTAAACTGCCCTCTTCCCATTCTAGTTGACATTGTCCTCCGCTTCTTCATTCTTCTTCCCCCAACGCTCATCAGCCTCTGGGCATCTTCCATTATTGTGCTGAATCCTTCAAGCGTCTCCTGAGGGTTTGCGCTTTTGTCTATTGCATCAACAACATTTGCCACTGTTTCTGGACTGATTAGTCTAGTGTTAAATTCATCAAATGCCATCTCTCTGGTTAAGACAGTGTATGCAAGTTCCTTGTTAGTTATCCTCTCTGCTCTGCTGAGTGACTCAATCAATCCCTCATAACCTGAAAATAACTCATTTGGCGTCCGTGCCTTTTCTATTGTGTATCTTATCTCTCTCGCATGTTCGGTCTTTTCGCCGAACACGCCTCTAATACTGCCCTCTAATCTCTCCCATCGTTCTTGTGCGTCGGCGACATCCTCATCTAAAACTATGAGTGGCGGATGTCTTTCCATCTGCACTCTTTTTCTTTCTCTTATGCTTTTCTTTACTTCATCGACCTTTTCCAAAAACCTTCTTGTCTTCTCAGCTATAGTGCGGCTAGTGAGTGATAGAGGATGTGTTACCTGTTGTCTGTACTGCGTAAGGCAATGTTCCAAGTCCGTCCGGTAATGGCTTCCTTCTGGCCTGTGGCTTGCAAGGTCTTCTAATGTTGTTTCAAATACCGCCCATGAAAGAACAGCTTCAGGCCACCTACTCCTTACCATGGACATAAGCGTCTCGAGATTTCCAATTAACCTGTCTGGTCTGGTTTCACGGGATAGGCTAGTTGGCTCTCCGAAGTCTACGAGACAGGGTTTGAGGCTTTTACCTTGTCTTCTCAAGTTAAAGTGACCCCTCTCAAATCCATCGAAACTGTGTATGGACTTTGTGAGTTGTGGCTTATGCCTGTCTAACGAGAACATCCGATACATCATAACTGCAAGATTTTCAGATGCTTCACACAACCCCCTGGGTGATAGGCTTTTAGGGTCTATGGGGGTAATCCACTCCTCCAAAATAAGTCCTTCTCCATCCTCCATCTCCTTGCTCCATATGACCTTGGGGCCCACATCCTCCTGAGATGCTATTTCTGAAGGAGTAATTTCCCGTGATGGGTCGAGTGAGTGTGTTTTCTTGAAACGATATATCGCAACTATTTCATTGTTCGGCGGCGGCCCCCTAACAAGTATATGCTTAGCATCTTTTCTCAACCAGCTTACCTGGCCCCGCACCTGTTCAAAGGTTATCTTTCCAGCAGACCTGGCGCCAATGTCATCCTCGACCTTAGCCAGCAACTCAGGTATCGCCCTGGGGTCTGCTTCAACCTCCCTCAATGCCATAGTCAATGGCTGTGCAACATCCTGGGAACTGAATACTCTTGTGCCTCTCAACTCCCTAAGTACCCTCTTTAATATCCCTAACTTCTGCACATTACTTATCTGGTATCCCCTGTCTCCTTTTTCACTTTGTTCAGCGTTTATTTCATTAATCGATTCAGCGACTACAACACCTGTCTCTCGCGTGCTTAAGGCTATGTGGTCTTGGACTCTGACGCGCAGGAGTAGGTCATCAACAAGTTCTTTCGCGACTTCAGGAGCCAGCATATCTGACCTTTCCAAGTCAATCGCCAACGACCTGGCTGCAATATCTGCCAGTTTCGGCTCAAACCGCCGTGCAACATCATGCAGGTCATCTTCAGCAATTACTGTTTCTCCCCTGCTGGCGTCAAAGAATTCCCTCCAATGTGATGCACCCTCCTCCCCAATAGGGACTCCGCCGCGTCTGTATTCCGGGTTTGTCAACTCTCTCTCAACCTGCTGTGTATGTTTCCTAAATCTACTCCTCACCCCCTCGTCCGATACACATCTCCTATCCTGTAGTGTGGAAGTGAATGCGCTCCATGCGACGAAGTTGTGTGTGCCACGCCTTAACTCCCCCCGCATGATGTAGGCGACGTTTTTCATGTAGGCGTCAATGTATTCATCCAGTTTCTGCTCATCCATATGCGAGATGTCAACTGCAGCATTCCACCCCACCATTCTCGTCCTGACGTTTTTCCTGCCTTTACCAGCTAAATAAATGTGTGTTGAAGGTTTTTCATGTGCATAAAGAAATCTCCTGTCCGACACCATCGCCGCCAAATCATACGCCATCTCCATACCAAACGTTTCTGTCTCCGCCCTAGTCAACCCATACCCTGACTCTCTCAGTATGTTGCCTTTGTGTGAGAGGTCTTCTTCGATTAAGTAGTCTCCTACTACGACAGCAGTTGGGCCTAAACACTTTGCACCGTATTTGCCTCTGACGACCCTGCTTGCCGCATAGAGTGTCGCATCAACCTCTCTTTTATTCCTTGGTATCCTGACAATGTAGCTTGCCACTACATTTTCGTTTCTTATGAACCTTATAATGTTTGTAATTCTGTTTGATACAAACTCATCTGGGTTGTTGACCAACACTATGCCTGTCTGTGTTGGGTCAAGTTTTTCAGAAGCCATCAAACCCCTCACAGCATCCGGTCCCCCTGGCCCCATGAAACTGAAGAACTCTGGGGTGACTTCAGTTTCAAAACCCCTGGTTCTGTCTACTTCATCCATGGACTTGACTGTTGGAAGCCTCATCATTTTTTCAGCGTCAACAGACCTCATCTCATGCGCAACGTCATCCACTAACTGACTACAGGCTGGTTTCAGGCTTTGAATAGCCTCTCCAGTAAAGCCAGAAGAAGACAAAAGCATATGTGCAACTCCAACTCCCTTGTCTAAACCTGAAAAAGAACTGTTTTTTGACATTGTCGGGTAGGTCAAAGACATAAAACGAACGTCTAAATTGTCGTAATCTCTTTTTTCCGGATTTAAGCTAGCATCTAAATGCTTTTTTGCCTGTTCAGGATTTCCGTTTAGGATTAGAAACCTGACATATTCCCCTAATAATTCCCTAATCCTCTCATCTGGGCGTAAGCCCTGGATTGGCGGTGCATGGACATCCTTGGACATTGTATCTATTTTGGGATGTTTTAGAATAAATCTATCTAACCTGATTTTTTATACTGGTCCTTCCCAATTTAAAACAATGCAACCTGTTGAATCAACTGCTCATCAGGCGGTGAACAAGACCTTGGCAGGCCTTGATGTGATTGAAACCCTCAAAAGAATTCAGCCGAGGGTGTTGGGAACAAGTCCTCCATCGCAGGTTTTGGATCCGGAAAAAACTGTTGAAGTGCTATCATCCATCAACCCGAATGACTATGGAATCATACATCCTATGAGGGAGCTGGTGAGACGTACATTAAATCCTGATGTGGGAGAATATGCGCCTGGGTGGTCAGTGGATGGACCCCGGCAGTCTGGGGAATACACAACGTTGACAGTTAGACTTAGTACTGAACAGCCTGGGGAGAGCAAA
>JAHIYG010000244.1 GCA_018815265.1 Candidatus Altarchaeota archaeon
CAGGCGACGGCAGACTGTACATGACTCCGGGGTGGTGTTCTCCTGGGACGCCCAGTTTTCTGGGGCTGCCTAGTCCGACAGCCAGAACAACCGCTTTAGCCGTGTACTCTGTCTTCTGAGATATTATTTTTATGTGGTCTTTCTCTGGTTTGACATCCTCTACTGATTCGTTTTCGTGTATCCTAACTCCTTCGGCTTTTGCGTGGGCGCTCATCAGTTCAGAGACTTCAAGGCCTGTTTTTTCATATACTCCCAAGTAGTTGTCGACTTTTTTCCATGGGTATTGGTTGATTAATGCACCACCAGCTGAAGCAGACTCCAATACCAACACATTCAGTTTGTAGTATGCAGAGGTTATGGCTGCTGAAAGCCCTGCAGGACCTCCCCCAATCACGATTACGTCGTAGTCCATTAGAGAAAAAATACGCATTACCAAATAAAAATAGCTAGTTTCATAAGAAAACAAAAACCCACTTATAACGATGCCTGAACATATTTGTAGTAAGGTGGATATACTCTGGCACGCTAAAAGTGGGGGGGATGTTCTTTGCGAATTAGGAAGTAAGGACAAAGGATTATCAGGGAAAGATGCAAAGGACCGACTTGTTAGAGATGGCCTAAACGAGATAGTCGGGAAGAAACCAATTACTGCATTGCAGATTTTTTTGGAGCAATTCAAGGATTTCCTAATCATACTGCTGTTGGCTGCTGCAGCAGTCTCGATGGGAGTAGGCATTTATGAGGGGAGCATACAGGAGATGATTGAGGCTGGACTGATTATTGTAATAGTAATTTTCATTGCGGTGGTCGGATTCTATCAGCGATACAGTGCTGAGAAGGAGTTGGATGCGTTGAAGAAGATGATGACACCACATGCAAGGGTACTGCGGGATGGAGTCGAGAAAAACATAGATGCTAAAGAGTTGGTTGTAGGAGATATTGTGTTGCTTGACGCTGGCGACCGAGTACCTGCTGATTTGAGGATACTCGAATCCTATCAGTTGAAGGCTGATGAGTCATCGCTTACTGGGGAGTCAACACCTGTGGAAAAAACAACTGAAAAATTGAATGAGAAGACTTCACTTGCAGATAGGAAAAACATGCTGTATATGGGGACAACAGTGGTGTATGGAAGGGCAAAAGCAGTCGTTGTAGAGATCGGCATGCGAACGCAGCTCGGCGAAATAGCTGAGAACATCACAGAGATGAAGGAGGAAAAGACGCCCCTGCAGGAGAGACTCAACGTATTGGGCAAACAGATTGGAATTGGTGTGCTGTTTTTGTGTGCATTCATCATGGTTGTCGAGATGGTAGTGAACCACAGCCATTTTCTTGAAGTATTCATGATTGCGATAGCGTTGGCTGTTGCCGCAGTGCCAGAGGGGCTACCGGGTGTAGTCACAATAGCTTTGGCGTCCGGTATGCGGAAGATGGTCTCAGAAAATGTAATAGTCAGAAAGCTCCCTGCTGTCGAGACATTGGGTTCGACGACAGTCATCTGTACAGACAAAACCGGGACATTGACAAAAAACGAGATGACATTAAAGAATGTATGGACCCTGGATTCGACATATGACCTAGTCGGCGACGGATACGGATTCAGTGGAGGATTCAAAGATGAGAAGGGCAGAGACATTAGTAAGCTCCCGAAAGACCTAGTTGAAGTGCTTGAAGCAAGTGCATTGGTATGCGATGCGACAGCAGACGGCAAAGGCGGGATAACTGGGGATCCGACTGAGGCGGCTTTGGTTGTAGCAGCATACAAGGGCAATGTTGACCAGGTCAAACTTAAGGATAGATATAAGAAGGTTGATGAGGTGCCGTTTTCCAGCGAGAGGAAAAGGAAGACCATAGTATACCGGATGGGTAAAGACAGTGTTGCATTAAGCCTTGGCGCGCCGGATGTCCTTGTCAAATCATGTTCTAAAGTAATGAAGAATGGAAAAGTGGAGAAACTTTCAAAAAAAGATTTAGAGAGGATATTAAATGCTAATTCAGACTATGCAAGCCGAGCTTTCAGAGTTCTTGGACTGGCTAAAAAGAAAGCAGGCTCAGATTTGGGGAGACTAGAGTCTGACATGGTTTTCGTGGGCCTTGTTGCGATGATTGATCCGCCAAGGCAGGAGTCCAAAAAAGCAGTTGCTGAATGCAAAAGCGCAGGCATTAGAGTCATCATGATAACAGGAGACCACATGCTCACTGCAAAAGCGATAGCTGAGGATTTGGGAATACACTCTGAAGGACATAAAGTGTTGAGTGGTCAGGAACTTGAGGAGATGAGCGATGAGGAATTGGAAAAAACAGTCGATGATGTGTCCGTCTACGCGAGGGTGTCGCCGATACATAAGCTGAGGATTGTATCAGCACTGCAGAAGAGAGGAAATGTTGTCGCAATGACTGGTGATGGCGTAAATGATGCGCCAGCACTGAAGAAGGCAGACATAGGGGTTGCGATGGGTATAACAGGAACTGAAGTCAGCAAGGAGGCGGCGGACATGGTGTTGACAGATGATAACTTCGCATCTATTGTGAAGGCAGTCGAGGAAGGACGGGGCATATACGACAACATCAGGAAGTTCTTCGCCTACCTGATTTCAGGAAACATCGGGGAAGTCGCAATCGTGTTTTTTTCATCCATCATACCAGGTGCTCCGATTGCCTTGACTGCATCCCAGATTCTTGTTGTCAACCTTGTGACAGACGGCTTTCCAGCGCTTGCATTGGGGGTTGACCCGTTCGAACCAGGGGCTATGAGGAGAAAGCCACGGCCAAGGAATGAACCACTGCACAGGGGCTTGGCTCCATTCATAGTCTGGTATCCAGTTCTTATGATAATAGTTGCGATGGGTTTGTTTTTATGGATTTGGGATCCAGTCAAGCAAAACGTGTATGAAGTGCAGACTGTCGCCTTTTTGACTCTTGCATTCTTTGAGATGTATCAGGCGTTCGCATCACGCTCAACAAGATACCCTGCAACCAAGGTTGGTCTGTTTAAGAACAAATATCTGCTGCTTGCAGTCGGGGCGTCGCTTGCAGTGATACTTGCATTAGTCTACATACCGATAACCATACCCGGGTCAGACATAACGCTTCAGGAACTCACCCACACAGTGCCCCTTTCCCCTGGATTGTTTCTGACAATATTTTTGCTTTCGTCAATAGGATTTATATACTTGGAAATTGCTAAGTGGTGGAGCACTAGAAAAGAGGCGTATTAAATTCGGTTTTTATTTTTGCCGTCTAAAGTATTTCTGCCATGAGTGAAGAAACAAACGCATTATTCAAGGCTTTATCAGCATTAGAGGATATCAGGGAGCTTCTGCGTCAGAGCGCGCCAAAACACAAGCTAGACCCCGAACAGAAGAAAGCACTTGTAGAGGCTATTGAGAAGGTCAATTCGTCAGTTGGGGTTTTGGAGGGGTTAAAGTGAATGTTGAAGCTAGGGACAGGGAGGAAGACTACATAAACATTAATCCCTTGCAGACTGGGGGCAGGACCTACGCTGACACGAGGAAGGCTGTAACAGCATATGTCGACGGATACAGCGTCTGCGACTGG
>JAHIYG010000245.1 GCA_018815265.1 Candidatus Altarchaeota archaeon
ACAAGGCCTGACTGCCTCCCAGACGAGGTATTGGATTTGCTTGCTGAATACAAGAAAAAAGGCTATGACGTCTGGATTGAAGTAGGACAGCAGACAATGCACCATCACACACTGCAGAGGATAAACCGCCAGCATGGGGTTGCGGAATTGGTTCGGGTGGTTGACGAAGCGCATAAGAGAAACATTCCAGTGCTTGCATTCATAATACTGGGCATGCCAGGGGAAACACGGGATGAGATGATAGAGACAGCGCGTTTGATTTCCGCAATCGGCGTAGATGCCATAAAACTTTATCCCCTGGTGGTGATGAAGAATACGAGATTGGCGGATTGGTGGAAAACTGGAGTCTACAAGTCGCTCGGCTTCTGGGAATACGTTAATTTGGTCGCAGACTTCCTTGAACACCTATCCCCGTATGTGTTGATACAGAGGATGAGCAAGGACTGCGGACTGGAGGTGAAATACGCCCCAGAATGGAACACCTACCGAAATATTGTGACGCCGATGGTGCAGAAAACCCTCATGGAAAGATGCACCCGCCAGGGTTCCAAATACAGGCTCACACTATCAGTGGAAGAACTCACACCCCAGATAACAGACGAGGAAGTCGTGGACTACCAAGACATCAAAACACAAAGAAAAAAAGGAAAAGAATAATTTAAGTCACGTCTTCGACACAACCTTATTATTCCTATACAGTCTGCATTCTTTATAGAATAAAATCAAAAAAGAGTGAAATAAACAATGCCACTCCCGAAAGGACAAAAATCACTAAAAAGTTGGTTCTCTCTTTCCAGTTATCTTGGCTACATATAATCTCCGCCAAAATATGATAATCCATATCTGATAGAGCTGATGACGAAGATAACTTATCTTTGAGGCCACTCTCCCGTATCAACATATACCGCCGCCTAAGCACTTGATACTTGTATATGAAAAAAAGAAGAAATCCTAGGACACCCACATACCATGAGATTTTCGCATAAATGGGAGAAATACTGTTTAAGGGTCCTATAATCCTTAAAGCCACAGTTGCTAAGATTCCAATGAAAAAGAAGAGCCATGATAGATTAGACTCCCTACAGACATTACGCACCCCACATGACTCACATCCGAGCTTAGACTTCATTCATCAAACACCCAATCCTTAAAGAGTATTATATCTCTTCATTTACTGTAAAAATATGCAACAGAACGTGATTTTTCAAACATTTTGTTCAATACACGCCATCGGCAAGGCAATGGGAGTTCAAGTCACTGAAATTCTATTTCTTTTGGGTCTATGTCCAACTTAAAACGCTGCAGATTTATTTTTAGTGAGTCTAATGTTTGCCAATATGCCATGTATTTCCCTTGGGAAAAACTGTCTTCCTTGTCTTTCAGTTTTATTGCATTGACTACAAGTCCTTCTTTCAGCTCTATCATGAATTTCTTATATATCTGTTCCATCATCTTGAAAGGATATTTTTCAATCCAAAATCCTTCGGATTTAAACCATTGGATTTCATCTTTTCATGAATTAGTTTGAATATTTCAGTATAACCCTCCTTAATCCCTCTATAATACTCCTCTTGCCCTTTGATGATCTGGGGTGGATTGTTCCATGTTTCTAATGCATCTTCTTGTAGATACTCTATGAAACCCTCAATGATTACTTTTACGACCATAGTCAGTATTTGAATTTTCTTTCGTAGTTCGTGTGGTCCATCCACTCCAGCACTATTGCTATGACTAGTAGTTTTCCGTTTTCGATGGAGTATATTAGTCTCCATGCGTCTGGGAGATTGTATTTCCATAGGTTTTTTACATTGTATTTTTTCAGGTATTCTTTGGGTATGAGTTTCTTAGGGATTTGTATCCCGCAGAAACAATTCTCTTCAATATCATTGAAAGCCCGAATAAGAAATTGTTGAAGTTGTTTCTCATCCTGCGAGCCTTTTCCAAGTTCAAGGAACGCTTTTTTGACTTTATCGTCTGCAAACTGGACCTTAGATGGTAGTTTCATCTCCAAAACAAATCCTTATGCTTCATCCTTGCATCAACACTCTCAGGATAGTGAATCCAGCCTATTTTACCCTCGGCGTCGACTGATACCTTTCTAGAGTATAAAAGATACTCTATTATGAGGTCATATGTCTGATACATCATTTTCTTAGGTAGATGCTCCCAAAGCTGCCGCTTCTTAAACTCACCATCATGCTCTTGGATAAAATGCTCCACCATCAAAACAGTATCCAACTGAGGATAATGAATAACCGACACATCAACCATTGTTATATGTACTTATACAACACAAATATATAAATGGTGTAAATCCAGTATATGTGCGGGACTTAAACATTTAGTTGTATGCCCGCCATCGGCAATTTATTTATGAATTTTTATCGAGTTATGTTTAGGTCTTTTTTGATTATTTTGTTGAGTAGTCCTCTGTCGATGTCTTTTCCGCAGTGGTCTGGGACTACCGTCGTTCTTCCGCCATGGTGTTTTAAGAATATGTGGCTGCTTCCCCGTCTTACAAGAATAAGTCCAATAGAGTAGATTAGAGTTATTACCGTTGGCTTTTTATAGGATGATTGTGTATATATTGGTGTATAGTTTCTTTGCCTAAATTTCTATTTGGGGGCGAATTCTTTGGAATCAAAGGTTTTTGAGGGCACTACAACAGTCGGATTAGTGTGTAAGGACGGAGTGGTATTAGCCACAGACAAACGAGCGAGTTGGGGGGGTTTCATAGCAAGTAAAAACGCCAGGAAAAGCTTCAACATCAACGATTTAGTCGGCGCAACCGTCGCAGGAAGCGTCGGAGACGCTGAATCACTCATGAGATTGATTCAGGCCGAAGCCAGATTATATGAGATGAACAACGGCGAAAAAATGAGCACAAACGCCATAAGCATACTCATGGCCAATATCCTCCATGGAAACAAGATTTTCCCATACCTAGTCCAACTGTTGATTGGCGGATACACCAATGAAGAAGCAAAGCTTTGGAGCCTCGACCCAATAGGTGGGTTAATCGAGGAGGAAGCCGCAGCAACCGGCTCCGGCAGCCCCATGGCCTACGGACTGATGGATTTGGAATACAAAAAGGAAAATAGCGTCGAAGAAAACATTCCAATCGCATTGAGAGCCATATCAGCCGCCATTTCAAGGGACAGCCACACAGGCGACGGAATAGGGCTGGCAACAATAACAAAGGACGGTTTCAAACAATACAGTGACGAGGAAATAAAAACATTAACAGAAAAATCATTAAAAAAATAGATTTTGTCTTTTGCTGAAGAAAGACATTCTTATCTGAAAAGAAGATGGAGTTTAAGGAAATACAAAAGATTGTTGAAGAGACGGCACCAACAGGTAAAATAACAAAGGTCGATGTCGAAGGGCCGAAGGTAGTGTTATACACAAATGACATGCCATATTTTGTCGAAAACCAAAACGAGGTAAGGCATCTTGCAACATCACTTAAGAAAAGGATAATAGTCAGAGCAACAGCTGAGTCCCTCATGGACCCGGTCGACGCCAAAAGAAGGATTGAGGAGATAATACCTGCCGAGGCGAACATTATAGGGATAGAATTCGACGAATACTTCAGTGAAGTAAGGATTGAAGCAGAGAAACTAGGGTTGGTCATCGGAAAACACGGGGAGACACTAGACCAGATAACGAAGGCGACATCTTGGACGCCTAAACTACTTAGGAAATCGCCGCTTCAGTCAGAAACCGTCAGAAGCATCAGGAAGACGCTTTTCGACAATGCTAAGGAAAGACAAAAACTTTTACAGCGTGTCGGAAAGATGATATACCGAAAACCAGACACCGAATGCGACTGGATTAGGGTGACGCCATTGGGCGGCGGCCAGCAGGTCGGGAGGTCTTCGATACTTTTGCAGACCCCGGGCAGCAACGTCTTATTGGACTGTGGAATAAACGTGGCAGCCCAAGGAAGCGATAGATTTCCGGATTTCAGGGCAATGAAACTGGCAATCAAC
>JAHIYG010000246.1 GCA_018815265.1 Candidatus Altarchaeota archaeon
AAAAAAAACCAGTGGACTACCTAGGAATACTGGCAAGCATATCTGGCCTGGCATTACTTTGTCTTTTTGTGAGTGGTTCAGGGCGGTGGTCCGCAGTTGCTTAGGGTTACCTGCTTTAGGAGATATGCGTCTGCTTGGCTAGGGTTCGTGCAGTATCCAAAGGTGTCTGTTTCTGCAGTTATGTACATACTGTAGATTCCATTGTCTAAGAGGTAGTTGCCTCCCGGGCATGCTACATTGTTCATGTCCAGACTGCATGACATGCTATAATATTGCAGCTCGTCCTCGACTGGATGTGAGCTCGGGTTTTGATAGAATCTGCATTTACCAACGCAGACATAGCTTCCTCCGTTCTGCACTAAAAAAGCCCACCTTATGTTTCCATTCATGTTCCTTCTGCCTTTGAACTTTATGTTGACTGAATACGGGGCGCTATTGCAGGTTAGGGTATCAGGCACTTCGGCCGCGATTATTGAATCCACCCTGTCATCTGTTTGGTCGCACGTTGAACCAGGCCACGTTTCAGACGAGTATCCACAGGATATGTCAGTATATGCGACACAGTCCCTGAGGAGTATGCTTTTTTCATATTTCTCGTCCACACGACTGTCTGTTGCATTGCAGTAACCTACCATATCCTCTGCAGTGACGACTAAAGTGTATACTCCGTCAGCTACTCCAATGGAGCTTGCTTCGGCTGTTACGCTACAGTTCATCTGGTAATAGTTCATGGCGTCCTCGTTTTCTGGCGCCTCACTCTCGCATGAGCCTATGAAACTGCTTTCGTTCTCTATGAAGAAGCCGAAGTAATTATTGTCTCCTGCATGCGCTCCCATCCACCTAACATCTAAATTCTTCATCACATCACAGTATATTGTATTGTCTATTGCTCCACCACTGTTGTATAATCTCACATCCTGTATGTCTATCCAGTTCATCTGGTTTGCTGTGCATCCTTCGGAGACCGGGCCAGTACAAGGTATTTCAATCCATTCCGGCAGCGTTGTCGTGGTGGTTGTGGAAGAGGTTGACTCTTTAGGTGGCAATGCAATGCCTTCGTAGAGGATTACGTTGACTTTCACGACCTTTGTGTTTATGTAATATGCATTGCTGAAGGTCTCCTGATGTGTCTCAGGAACGCTCATAACTGCGGTCTTTGAAGAACTGACAATGTTTGCTCCCTCGCCAACTTGACCTATGATGCATGTGTCTTCAATGTCTGGTTTACCATAGTCTCCTTGGTTCGTGTACCTCGGATCATATGTCATGTCTGTTGTCAGAAGTATTGCGTCGACCTTTGTGTCTTCTTTCGTGTTTTCAAATCCTAATGTGGCTTCGAATTCAAGGTTCTGGTCCCCCATAAGATTCCAGTTCACCTGGCCCGGGACATTTGTTACATATAATGGGTAATTATACTCGTTTACTGTGAACCGCACATCATGCATATCTTCCAGGGGTCTAATCCATATCCTGTATCTTCCCGGGTCGACGACTATGGTTTTTGTCGACTTCCCATGTACTACGCTCATGTTCCCTTTACTGCATCCCTTATCACATGTCGTATCTGAGTAATCTCCCCAGAGTTCTTCAGCCTCAAGGAAATAATAGTTGTCTGTTTTCTTATTTCTAACGTGTATTATCTGATTATTGCAGGATACACTGTTTTCTACGCTATTGAGTGTCAAACCCTGTATGCATGCCAGATTTGACTGATTGATACATGACAATTCAATGTATACATTGTATTTTGAAGATCCAAGGAGGTCACCTCGCACTTTGGTGTAGTTGTCGTAGAATGCGTCAATAAGCATGAGCAACTTGTCAGGGTCTAGGACCCTACTGGTTGTTTTTTTAAATGTGGCATCCGTCTTCGTGAGTCCATATGAGACCACATCTGCAGGAGTCCAATTGCCTGGTTCCCCTGTTGTCCTAACCAATTGTTCAGATATCGTCTCAGCCAGCCAATTCCTCTCATAATCGTCTTCTGTCGTCCTTATCTGCAAATACGTACTTTCCCAAATGTTTAATGCAATAGCTAATGCTACAAGAAACAGCATGGAGCCGAATATCAAGTCCCACGTGAAAATCTGGCCTTTTTTCATATTATTTTATGGATACGTTATGCATATTTTTTTACTCTTGCTTAGGGCTATCCTCTCCCCACCATAACCTAACAGCACCCACTGTGTTGTTGGCATGGACACCGGTTCAACGCAGATGTTTGCCCCATCCCTGAATTTGATGATGGCCCCGTCCACATCCCAATCCGCACCAGTTGGTATCTGCCAAGAGCCATCAGGCATATTAAGGGGGTGCGCCATCATGAACTCACCTGTGTCATTTGACTTAACTGCTAGAATGTCTCCCCTAACCTCACTGATGTTTAATTCACAGCTTTCTCCGCCAGACAGGTTCATGCTGAAAACCAGAGAAAGACTCTGATCCCTGGTGTTCTTGTACAGGTGCATCATATTCCAAGCTGACCCGAAGTTATTTGCAATATCTGTAATGTTTTCCAGTTCAAAATCTCCGTCTCCCTCATACGGGTGAATAAACTCTCTTGTATCCCCTTGTATCACATTGTATCCATTCGTCAGATGTATCCTGTTTTTATATTTCACCATTCGGAATCTCATATTGTCTGTGACCTCAAGACATGTTTCATTGACGCTTCGATTACATGTTCCCATGCATCCCTGGAGAAAACACACTATCTTGTCTGTTGTTATGGGGCTTGAGAAGACTGTGTCCCTCCCGGATGTGAACTGTGTCCCGTCGATGAATACCCTGGATTCCCCAGGGTAAAATCTGACAAAATAGCTTCTTTCGCCGTACAGTTTGCTTGGAAGACTCATGTGTGTCGACTGTCCGTTTGGGGCTGAGTTTATTGAATTTAATCCGTCTGCGACATAGTTTGCGAGATGTTGTCCGTCTATATAGACCTTCAGGTCATAGGATTTGACGTAGTTTGTGTATATGGTATACCCTATCAGAAAAAGCACAACAACTAAAGCAGCCATGACTGTCATGAACTCAAGGCTTGCCTGTCCACCACGCTTTTTATCCACTGTGGAATTCATCCGAGTTAAAGCAGGAAACTCCATCTTTATAAGATGGAAGTGGATGCTTTAAATAATGTATCCTGCTCTAATAGGATATCTATTCCGCCCTACTGGTGGAGTAGTTGATTAGATCTTACAGTCTTGTTATGTTTATTGAGTTCTCCGATGTCGACTCAACCCTAAAGATGTAGTATCCCTCCCGCATTACGCTAGAGAGGTTCCCGTATAATTCTCCTTTTGTCACGCCATAAATGTCAGTGTATGCCTGCCCCACGGAAACCCTGGCTCTCACACTGTTGTTTGAACCCACAATCTCCAGGCTTTCTATGTTTGGAGGTATGTAGACGTTGATTTCAGTCCTTGAAGGGTGGCCGTGGACATAGATGAAGTCAGCGGCGTCGCGAATCTTATCAACCGCACGGTATGCTGCATCGACGCCCACCTGTATGCTGGAGGTGCTTATGAGGCTGTTTGTGACATATAATATCGTCGAAAAGACCAAAAGAGATAGTGCAAGTATTATCATATACTCCAATGAAGCCTGTCCGGCCGAACTGAAATTTGGCATAAAAGTACCTTTTGCGGTTTTTTGTTTTGTATTTAAATTATGTTTCAATCTACTTATAAAATAAGGCCTATGAGGTTTTGAAATGGAATACGAGACACTTGAAGCAGAATATGTGGA
>JAHIYG010000247.1 GCA_018815265.1 Candidatus Altarchaeota archaeon
AAAACCAAAAAACCAAAACCAGACACCGTAGCAAGATGAACATACTCCTTCCGAACATAAGGGGAGCTTAAAACACCCTTAGAATACGGCACATCACGTATATCCAAGCCACCATCAAAATCCAGGAGATTCTCTATCAGACGGCTCCTAGGGCCGTTAGCCAACGTCAAAGGCAGATAATGCTCCAACAAAGGATTATAAAAATAATCCCTCAGATTTATCGAATTTTCAGGGGTTGCCAGAATACCCTCACCAGAGGATATCTCATTTTCAAAATTTTGCAATCCCAATACATTTGTAAAGATAGAGACAAAAACAAACAAGTAAAAAACATTCCTGTATCCTGAGCTAATGTTATCAAATGCGATGGCAAGGGGGATCATCAATAACAGCATCAAAGGATAGAAATATCTGAGTCCAAAAATATTACCGTGCCAGAACAAGTTAAATGAACTGATGACAAGCAAGGCTAAAGCAAGTTGAAAAAGTAGTATATGCATGTAGGCACGGTATTTTTTCCTCATATGGACTAAACCCAAAATCGAAAAAAGCAAAACAGGATAATAAAAAAATATCCCCCGATAAGGATAAAATAATGAATGGATAACAATCCAAAAATCAAGCACAATCTTTTTCTCCTGAAATAATGGAATAACAGTCTTGGAATCCAAGAACTCTTTCGAATTAACTGTCGTAAAATAATCCCCCCATATATCCATTTCATACATTTGTTTGTGGGGGACTAAAGCTTCTCCCTTGACGATGCTGTAGTAGAAAAGATACAATGGAATCATCGTCACCAAAAAACCCAGGAGAAAATATGCCGTTTTTACCCGGTATTTAACTAGTACATAAAAAAACAAGGGGATTATGGCCAGCAGGAAAGTTGAGTCCGAGGTAAACGAAAAACCCATTAATATCCCTGAAAGGACGAGATTCCACTTGGTTTTCTTAGAGGTGAAAATGAGATAAAATGAAATCAAATAAAAGAAGCTGCTCAAACTATATCCAAAAAAAAGAAGCGAATACGGGAATGCGAGTGTGCCTAATGCATAGGTTGCAGTCACCCAGAGTCTTGTATTCTCTGTCCTTGTAAATTGTTTTAGTATTCGGTAAAGGATAATTATGCTCAGGGCTGCGGGCAGGCAGGATAATAATGCGACAACAATGAACATTGACATGCTATGAATCCATGATAAATAGATATCCTGAAAAATCAGGGCCTCACCGTTGTTGTCTCTGAAATTTACGACATAACCGTCATTTAGGATTGAGGAATCTCCAAGGCCAAACAGATATGAAATAGCCTTAATGGAAGAGTATATTGGCACCCCAATTAACGGAATTAACGGGTGTTTGTCAGAATAATAATGACCATTTATCAGCATCCTATCACCCGTATTGTAGTAGTAACTATCAATAGAGAATGTCTTTTGGTCAACAATTGCACGAATTAAATTAAAGCGTGAATTCTCATTCCACCCGTGCCAGTGGGAAAAAAAGAGAAAAACAAACAGAAAAGAAAAAAAGATTTTTTTCTCCTTTCTATCACTAAAAAAGCGCATAGATAATATATTTCCGTTAAGAGATATAATAGTCCATTTGATTGCATATGATTGTTTAGGGAGTATACTTGAAAACTGGAAGTTTAAAATTTTTACGGCCAAAGATGTAATTGATTGGGAATACCACAATATCATCCCCTAATGTTGAATGGATTATCTCCTTTATTTGGTCGCCCAGGTCATTTGACGACTCATAAAAGACTTTAATTTCAAGATTGGACTGTTGGATCTGGAATTTAAAAAGTCCATCAATAGACTCAAGTGCACATGTGAGGACGTATGGGGACACTGTTTTATCCTTGACGCGAATCAAATCTACCTGTCTGCCCTCGATTCTTCGTACAACACCAGCACCCACAATGATATCAGAAACAGATTTCTTTAGGGCACTGACACAGTCCCCCAACTCATATCTGATAAAAGGCATAGTCTTATGAAACAAGCTTGTGACAACCAATCTGCCCTCTTTTGATGGAATCCCATTTTCATCCAAGACTTCAAGGATAAAAAAGTCGTTGTTTGCCGCGTAAACCCCCCCTTCCTTAGTTTCCCACATCAATTGCCCGAATTCTTCGCAAAAATAAAGGTCATAAACCCTGGAATCAAAATAAGCTTCCACCGACTTTCTTTTAGACGGCGTAAGAATTTCACCTGAAGACAAAACAAATTTGAGGCTGTCCAAGTCAAATCTGGGGATCTGATTCGACTTTGATATGGAAAACAATGAGGATGTAAGGCCACTCAAAACTGAGGGATTAAAATCATTTAATTCGCTTGTCAGCTTCTCATTTGAATCGAATGCATTAAGATATTTTGTGAAAAAAACACCTAGTTTCTGAAAGGGGAAAATAAAATCCCTATCTTTAGGGATATCAATGCATGCATGCCTTTCTAGTGGCCCATAACCCAGTGAAAGAATCGATCTTAAATAGATTAGTTTTTCGGTCAGGATCTCTCTGGAGCTTTTCATTATGTTAAAAGGCACACCAGTTGTTCCACTAGTCCTAAACAAGCGATAATCACGAATTTCACTAGATTGAACCGGCCTTTTAGCGTTGAGCATGTCATTTTTAGATATTATCGGAAGTTTTCCCAAATCAGATAAAGAGGTGATGTCTGAAGGGGCGATATCATTATCCTTGAATAGCCCCCTGTAATAAGGGACGTTTTTGTATGAATGCTCTATAATAGCCCTAAGTTTAGCGACTTGGAGTTCACCCAGCCGTTTTTCAGACAATCTTGAATTTGCTTGAACCGCAAAAAAATCTTTAAGAAGATGTGCAAAATTAGAGATATCCATATTTACCATTAATTCCACTAAAATATAAGGTGCACAGATTCATGAAAAAAATAATCTTAATCTATCCTGGCCGAAAGACGCTCAAGCCGAGAATACCCTTGAGTCTATTGGCTTTAAGCGTAGAGTTGGAAAAAAAAGGCTACCTAACTGAAATTCTGGATTTAAGAAATGACAATTGGGTAAAGCATTTGAAGGATGAAGCTTATGCTTATTGTATCACCTCAATGACAGGAGACCAGATAAAGTCTGCCTTAAAAATGTGCAAGATAATAAAGAAAAAGCATGTCAATGCAAAAATAATCTGGGGAGGAGTCCATTCCACAATATGTCCAGTATCGACGGCAAGAAATAGATACGTAGATTTTGTTGTAAGGGGTGAAGGCGAGAAAACCCTAATCGAACTACTGGATTCAAACTTCGACCGTGAAATAATAGAAAATATCAGGGGAATAACCTTTTATGAAAGTGACAAATTGGTGCACAATCCAGATCGACCATTTCTTGATATGGATGAGTTGGAGACTCCAGACTTCAATAAGTTGAAGTTGGACAAGTACCGGAGTTATGACGCGTTTCCCTATGAGAGTAGCAGGGGTTGCCCCGGAAAATGTAAGTTCTGCTATAACAACTCCTTTAATAAGGGTGGGTGGAGGTCAAAAAACCCAAAAAAAGTAATTGAAGAACTGACCAACCTGTCAAGAATGCATGGCGTAAAATCGTTCGACATAGTAGATGATAACTTCTTCGCAGATAAAGAAAGGGTAGAAACAATCTGCAAAGGATTGATCGAATCCGGATTCGGTTCTAAATGGATGGCTAGTTGCAGAATAAATGATTTTATCAGTTTTGATGCCGTTTTTCTGGGTTTGTTAAAGGATAGCGGGTGTGATTTCATTAGATTCGGCGCCGAAAGCGGAAGCGATAAAACATTGAAAGCACTAGCAAAAGACATCACAGTAACTCAGATAAAGAAAACTTCAGATATATGTTCAAGGCATAAAATAAACCATGGCTTCTATTTCATCATAGGATTGCCAGATGAAACCTATGAGGACATACTCAAAACAATTGATGTATATGACCTTGTAGAATCCGATGTCGAAAAAATCGAAAGATTTATGGCTCTATACAATCCTTACCCGGGTAATCCCCTATTCGGGAAAATCTGCGCAAAGGGCTTTGAACCCCCTGAAAAATTAGAGGGGTGGGGGGATTTCAACTATGATTTCATAACAAAACAATTGGATAAGTATACACTTTGCAATGTTGACATTGTTACGACGATCGCT
>JAHIYG010000248.1 GCA_018815265.1 Candidatus Altarchaeota archaeon
CCAGTCCTTAGGAAGGACTTCATAGTGGATATGCGCCAACTTGACGAATCATACGCTTATGGCGCAGACGCAGTCCTATTGATTGTTTCGCTACTCAAGGACGAGACAAGAAACTACGTGGAAAAAGCACATGAAATCGGATTGGAGTGCCTGGTTGAAATACACGAAAAAGACGAAGTCGAATATGCCCTTGATTCAGGTGCTAAGATAATCGGCGTCAACAGCAGAAACCTCAAAAATCTAAAGGTTGACTTGGGGATATTTGACGAACTAATACCTCTCGTGAAAAAAGGTCGTTTGGTTGTTGCAGAAAGCGGGATAAAAAACAAAAAAGACATCCTACGGGTTAAGAATGCAGGGGCTGATGCAGTCCTCATAGGCACTTCGCTTGTGAAGTCCGGCTCTGCCGCGGATATGCTCAGGGAGTTGATGACATGAACGTCAAGGTTTGCGGCATCACAAACAAGGATGATGCCATGATGGTATTGGAGAAAGGCGCAGACGCAATAGGCGTTGTAGTTGATGTTCCAGTCGAGACCCCTAGAAAAATCACAGTCGAAAAGGCGCATGAAATAAGACTGGCAGTGGAGGATTTGAGCCACACATTCGTCACAGTACTGATGCCCAAAACATTAGATGATGTCGGCAGGGTTGTTTCTAAACTCCATCCTGACGGGATTCAGTTGCATGGCGTAGAAACCCCTGATTTTGTAATGCATGTGAGGGAGGAGTTCGGTTTGCCGATAATCAAGGCAATACATGTGGGTGACACAGTCGACATGGAATATGTAAAGTCGGTATCTAACTATTCTGATATGCTGCTTTTGGACACCAAAAAAGGATCTCGTGTCGGCGGCACAGGTGAAGCACATGATGTGGAAAAGGATTTGGAGATAAAATCATCCACTGGAAAACGTATTCTTTTATCTGGAGGCATTAATCCTATTAACGTCTTTGAAAGGGCATCCAAGGTCAAACCATATGGTGTGGACGTCTCAAGCGGTGTTGAAAAATCCCCTGGAATAAAGGACCCTGACAAAGTAGAAAAAATAATCGAGGTGTGTTCATGCCTTTAGATAAATTCGGAGTATATGGGGGGCGTTTCGTCCCAGAAACCCTGATGCCTGCATTGGCTGAACTTGAGAAAGCATACGGAAAATACAAGAAAGACGGGAAATTCAAGAGAGAACTGAAAGAGCTTCTAACAGAATACGCAGGTAGGCCTACGCCACTTTATTTCGCTAAGAACCTCTCTAAAGAGCTCAGACTCAACTTGTACCTCAAAAGGGAGGATTTACTCCATGGTGGAGCCCATAAGATAAACAACACATTGGGACAGGTGCTTCTTGCCAAAAGGATGGGGAAAAAAAGGGTTATCGCAGAAACAGGGGCAGGCCAACACGGCGTAGCAACAGCAATAGCTTCAGCAGTATTGGGCCTAGAATGCGAAGTCTACATGGGTACAGAGGATATCGAACGCCAGAAACTTAATGTCTTCCGGATGGAGCTTCTTGGGGCTAAGGTCATACCTGTATCGTCGGGGAGCAAAACATTAAAGGATGCCACAAACGAGGCACTGCGGGACTGGTTAGCCAACGTCTACAGCACATACTATTGCATAGGCTCCGTTGTCGGACCACACCCCTACCCCACGATTGTCAGGGACTTCCAATCGGTCATAGGTGAGGAAATAAGGGCTCAAATGAAGAGGAAAACTGGAAAACAGCCTGACGCGATTGTCGCATGTGTTGGTGGAGGCTCAAACGCAATGGGGTCCTTCACAGACTTCATAGACGACAAGAAAGTTGCATTAGTCGGAGTCGAAGCAGCAGGACACGGATTAAAGACTCCATTCCACTGTGCCACACTGTCTAAGGGTTCAGATGGAGTATTGCACGGGATGCACACTAAACTCCTGCAGGACATGTACGGACAGATTCTCCCGACACACAGCATATCTGCAGGCCTTGACTACCCAGGGGTAGGTCCTCAGCTTGCACACCTAAAATCTATCGGCAGACTCACCAACTCAACAGCGACAGACAAGGACGCCATCTACGCAGTCAAAAAACTCTGCACAACAGAGGGTATTCTCCCAGCGTTAGAGAGCGCCCATGCAGTATCTTATGTACTAAAAAATTCCAAGAAACTTAAGGGCAGAAGAGTTGTTGTGACAGTGTCAGGGCGAGGGGACAAGGACGTTCACACAATAGGTGATTTTTTAGGGGTGAAACTATGAATGAACTTGAGAAAACCCTAAGGGAAGGCGGCAAACTGATAGCGTTCATAGTCGGCGGAGACCCATCACCTGATAAATCCTACAAAATAGCATCTGGCGTCATTGAGGCGGGAGCCGATGTGTTGGAGGTTGGACTGCCTTTTTCAGACCCCCTAGCCGACGGACCAACCATACAGAAGGCCTCTGAGAGAGCATTGAAGGCTGGGATGAACACAGACAAATACTTCAAACTAATAAAAAGAGTAAGAGATACATATGAAACGCCGCTAGTATGCCTTACCTACTACAACATCATCTTGCAGTATGGCCTTGAAAAATTCGCGCAAAAGGCAGCGTATTCAGGTCTGGACGGCATCATAGTGCCTGACCTGCCCTATGAAGAATCAGAAGCTTTCAGGAAGACACTCAAGAAACAGAGTGTGGACTTCATTTTCCTTGTGGCTGAAACCACTCCACCCTCCAGGATGAAAAAGATAGCGTCTGCTGCGTCCGGATTCATATATGTGGTCTCCCTTTTAGGCACTACAGGCGCTAGGAAAAACGTCGCAGCAAACGTGAAAAAGACTATTGCACGCATCAGGGATGAGACAGACCTGCCATTAGCTGTCGGCTTTGGCATAAGCTCTCCTGAAAACGTCAGTGAAGTGATGTCGTTCGGCGCTGACGCAGCCATTGTGGGCTCTGCCATTGTGAAGCTTGCCCATGAAAAGGGAACCGTTGGATTGCACGACTATGTGGCGTCACTCAAGAAAGCAGCAGCTGGAAGCAGAGCTATAGCAAAACACCTCCGTGTTTAAACCTTTATTTTCTAGTAAATGGTAAGACACATAATTATCGATTATTATATATCCTTTCCTTCAAAGATTTAAACGCTATGAACGTTTATCGCGTCTTTAAGGCCTTGAAGTCAAAGGAGACTTATTGGGTCAGACACAGGCTTTTAACTAAGTTACAAGGCAAAATCCGATACAGCGAGAGCGACCTAAACGAGATATTGACATATCTCGGTAGGGAGGCAGAAGTCAACAAGGAATCTGAGGAGCTGACGCACAAGGCTATTGTATCACCTGGTCTTTCTGAAAAATTCAGGATTTTAAAGAAACTGAAGGGATTCGACTTCAGAGCATCAGCATGCCTCTTATCATTTCATAATCCACGGCAATATGCCGAGGTCAATTCCACCTCCTGGAATCGCATGGTAAAATACCATGGATTCGATGCATTGGAAAAAGACAAAAATTCTGAATACAACCTGGAGGAATATAAAAACTACCTTGAATTCCTGACTTTACTGGCGCATGATTTCGGGATGAGTTTAGCAGATACTGAGTATACTTTTGACAAAGGTGATTTTGATGACTAATGTTATAATGTTGGGCCCTCCGGGCTCGGGCAAGGGAACGCAGGCGGAAAGACTTTCACACACGTATGGTTGGCCCCAGATTTCTACAGGAAACATTCTGCGGCATGCGATAGAGGCAAAGACGGAGTTGGGCCTGAAGGCTAAAGATGCAATGGATGCTGGAGAGCTTGTTTCAGACGAAATAGTCGACGGCATAGTCGCAGAGCGCATATCCCACGACGACTGCATTAAAGGCTTCATATTGGACGGGTTTCCAAGGGACCTCATACAGGCTAAGGCATTAGATGAAATACGCAAAATAGATGTCGTCTTTGACATACGCGTACCAGAAGAAGAGCTTGTGGAGAGACTATCTATGAGGCGCGTGTGCGACTGCGGCGAAACATATCACCTCAAATACAATCCCCCCCAAAAAGAGGGCGTATGCAACAGTTGCGGCAGAAAACTCTACCACCGTGAAGACGATAAGGTCGAGACCATAAGGCATAGGCTTCAGGTATACCACAGCCAAACAGAACCCCTTATACACTACTACTCTGGCAAGGGGGTTTTGGTAGATATAGATGGTACAAAACACATCGATGATGTGTTCAAAAATATAGTGTCAAACCTGCCTGATGAAGCTAAACAGTGAAAAACACACTATCTACATTGTGTACTCTTTTGTTGCTGGCATACTTCACTTCCGCGCAAGAGACGGAGCAAAATAATTCCGTGCCTGTCTTCGAAATGCCTCAGTTTTACCTGGGGGATGACATGCGCCTCGCATGGTCTAACGCTCAATACTTTGGACTAAACACTACACAACGATTTTTCCTCTATGCAATACCACAAAACTCATACCTTAAAATGAGGCTATATGAAGTTGATCTATACAATAACCCCGTCTATATCAACGACTTTTTAGTAGGTGACGTATGCCAGATTGGCAGGGGCATCTGGAAAGACTGTATCATACCCTTTGACGCGTCCAGACTGCAAAAAGGCTGGAATACATTCACTATCCGTTCAGCCTGCATATCTGTACCTATCTTCAACTGTGAGGACATGCTAATCGATGACTTCACTGTCTATGCTGAATACTATAGTGTTTCACCATTTTTCTTCGTGGAAAAATATCAGTCAAACTACACACCCATTATTGGGGATGAAGTCAATGTCAGCGTTATGGTGCATAACCTCGGTCTGATGCCTGCATATAACGTGTCAATACGGGATTTTAAACCCCCTGGAACTTATTTGAAATCAGGTGTTTTGGAAATGGACTACGACATACTGCGCGGAGGCGATGTAATACGCTATCAGTACACTCTCGTCCCAGACATGAAGGGCCCCGTCAAATCGTTTCCAGGTTCTGTAGTGTACCACAATGCGACCGCATATAAACTTAACACAACCATTGAGCAGACAGTCCTTGATGTCGCCCCACCAAAACCATTGGTTCTCATCTATAAACAATTTAAAGGCGACCAAGAATCAAGCGACAAAAACGTAGAGTTGACACTAATCAACGTAGGCGATGAAATAGCATATAACCTAACCGTGTCAGATGAGATTCCAGGCAGCTATAACCTCATATCTGGAACACCTAATATGTCACTTGAAACACTTGAACCCAGAGGGCAAAAAATATTTGACTATAACATTTCACCATTTTCCAACACAGAATATGTCATTTCAGCATCACTAACCTATGAAGATGAGGCTGGCAACGTCTATAGCAGACTATCCAACCAATTAACTTTCAAACCCTATGTTTCTCCTATATCCTTTGATAACCGCAGAAACCAAACCATAGCATTGATTATAGTGCTCGCAACTATTGTTTTACTGTTGTATGTGTACCTCAAAATCAGAGACTAATCAGCTATGTAACAGCTTCCCTGGACTGATTTAACAGTCAAATAATGAACGTTATCATGTGCTTGAACACTGAAACCAACTTTGAATTCCTTCCACACCAGCCTCTTTATAGTGTTCGTCTCATCGCTTTCTGGCGCCTTGTACTTCCCCACACAATAATACCTATTGACTACCTCATCTATGTTATGCCCCCAATAACAGTCTAGTGTATAGCTGTCCCAGATATAGGCTGACGATGGCATGAAGAAGTCATCCACAAACACAGACTCTATCTTACCCCTTAACGCCTTTGCATTCAATACATTGGAGTTGACACTCACAGTCAAACCTTCATTTGCGATATTGCACGGTTCAACATAAACCTTAGGTTTGGGTGGGGCAGGCTGACTTCTGGTTCTCGTACACCCTGTGAAAAGCAAAACACAAACTAAAAAAACAAACACTACCCTATACTTCATAATAAAAGAATATTCTCAGTAGAAATTAAAAAAAGAAAAAAAATAGGATTTAGCCGAATAATGCGGCTAATCCACTTGCTGCTTCCTCTTCACCCTTACCGTCGTCCTTCTTTTCTTCCTTTTTGGAAGGGGTTTTCTCCGCAGGTGCTGCTGCCGGCGCCGCCGGAGCTGCTGCAACAACAGACTTCTCTATTGCCTCGTTGATGTTGACCCCCTCAAGGGATGCAACCAAAGCTTTGACTCTCGCCTCATTGACTTCAACTCCTGCAGCCTTCAAAACCGCCAAAACAGCGTCTTCCTTCACTTCCTTGCCTGCTGAATGCAAAAGCATAGCGGCATAAACATACTCCATCTTAACTAAACCTCCTCATTAACCTAAAAATGTAGGAAATACATAGGAAACAACAATATAAAAGCAATGTAAACCCGTCTACAAGCAGAAACTACAGCCTGGAACATTATCTCATCTACTATCCTCACTGGAATTTTTCAATATTTTTTTTGGTGTGTTTTTTTAGTGTGGATGTCTATTATTTTTAGAAAAAATGGA
>JAHIYG010000249.1 GCA_018815265.1 Candidatus Altarchaeota archaeon
AAGATTTCTTTAGAGTCAAAATCTGATTCTGGAACCTCTGGGGATACAATATGCTTTATAGTAGGTTTTTCTGGTAGATCACTATTACACCAATATCTTAATGGATGGGCAATATACTTTGTCAGTACTTTGTCTACACCCGGTGATTTCCACTCTGGCCAACCATAATAGTTTACTTTGAATTTATGTCCTCCTGGCGCATTAATAAACCTCTCACAAGCTTTTTGTATAACAGAGTTTGGGATGCGTCTAGGACTCTTCCCATTTTTCTTTGCTTTATAAAATTCCTTTTCTGTAAAGATTTCGATACCTTTAGCTTTATTATAACGGTAATGATTTCTGTTCCCTCGAATACTTAAACAAACTCCCCACTCACTAAAATTTTTCTCCAACAATGCGATAAATTCTTTACAATTATTATTTTCCATTCCTATTCACTCTATAGAATTGATTAATCCAACAATTGATATATGTGAATCATCCCTTCTAAATGTTAAAATTAACTCTGGTTAACCTTTAATGTCAGCTTGCAAGTCTTCGCTTTTGTTTTTTCGTCATAACGCATTTTTATACTCCGAGTTTATATAATTAAACTGTTGGTTTAAATGGATTCTGTGACTCCGAACGAGATGAAGGTGGCTCTTAGAATTGCGAAGGATGTTTCCAGGGACTTTAACGCGAACAGCCTCGCCGAGGAGTCTGGTTTGACCGCCATGGGTGCCTTGAAGATTCTGAAGAAACTGGAAAAACAGGGCATACTGAAATCCCGAAGACTTGGACGTGCCAGCTTCTACAAGCCCGACTACTACAACAATTACGCTAAGACCTTCATTGGGTTCCTTTTGCAGAAAGAGGCTGAGGAGGCTCCTCCGAGAGTGAAGAGGTGGATTACCGAGGCGAGAAAACTCGGGGAAGCCGCTGAAATAGCTATTGTATTCGGCTCCATACTGAAAAAAGAGGGAGACGATGTGGACCAACTCATAGTCTTGAAACCAGAAAACCAGGGGAAACTAGACGACCAACTCAAGGAGCTCAACGAGATTAACGTCAAGAGGATTCACCCCGTCAAGCAGACCGTCGCAGATTTCACGGAAAACATCCGCCGCGGCGACAAAGTCGTGCTTTCAGCCGTGAAAAACGGAGTAGTCGCGTTCGGATACGAAAAGATGGTGGGAGTATTGGAAGATGCCGCACAGTAAAAACAAGGTCGAATGGTGCCTGAAGAAGGCGAAGAAAGAAATAAAAGAGGGTAAACTGCACCGCGGATTGCGAGAGATCACGCCCGACAAGAAGATAATGAGCGCCCACATTCAGAAGGCAGAACACAACCTAAAGGCCGTGTCACGTTTTAAGGAAATCGGCTACAGCGACTGGTCCGCGTCAGCCGCATTCTACAGCATCTACCACAGCCTGCTCGCGATAGCCAACAAATTCGGCTTTGAAAGTAGGAACCAAGAATGCACGTTCGCCTTGATCTATCACCTAATCGAGGAGGGTAAGATACCATTGGACAAGAGACTAATTGAAGGAATCCGTGCACTAGACCCGGAAAAAGCGCACGAGAAACCCACGGTAATCGAAGTCAGGGAAGTCGAACAATACGGAGTCGCAACAATCCTCGAAAACGAAACCTACAACAGACTACTCAACACCGCTAAAACAATACTCGACAAAACAAAAACAATAATAGAAGAATAAGAAACAAGTTATGGCGGCCCGCAACTCTTCGCCCTGTCGGGCTTGCCTCACTCCTTTCAGTCGTTCGGTTGGTTAACAAGTGGCTAAACGACTCCGCTTCGCTCCGTCCGAATCAGCCCCTATGAGGCTGACTTCGCTTACCCACATTTGTTAGCCGTAATTTTCGAGCTGCTCCTGCCGGGGCTCGCCCCTGAATAGAGGCTTGTTAATATCATGGAACTAAAACAGACAAAACATGGACGATTAATTGTTTGTATTAAATGATTTTGGTTTAGTTGAGTGTCTGCTTTAGGTTGCCTAGCAGGGTGGCTCTCCTTTTTGCATCATTGATTTTTGCATCTAATGATGCGTTAACCTGTTTCCCATAATGCGTGCATGCTGACGCCAGGATTTTTTTCGCCTCGTCTGACTTGAGGGGGTCTTCTGATAGTGCAACTTCCACCAGAGATTCTATTATCGGCTCTGGTTTGCCGATGCCGGGTTTAGTTAGACTATCCTTGTCCCGTAGGAGTGCTTCATGGATTTCACCCTGAACTATGTTGTTTCCCGTGTCTAGAGAGTATAGTTTCAGGCGGGCTTCTGCAGGCAGCTCCTGCCTGCCTACGGCTTTAGCTATAACCCTCGCAGCCCACATCTTGGTTTTCATGTCCGGGCCATCCAATGCCTGGAGGGTGCGGGTGATAAAATCGTCTGGCAGCCTCCTATGGTCTAACACTGATCTGCCGAGATGCAATGCAGATATTCTTATACTTTCTTCCGGGTCTTCCAACCTGCCTGCCACTTCATTGAATATAGGATGGTCGTAACCTATCTTTCCGATGATTACTCCTACAACCGAAATCGCTGATTCCCTGTATTCAACGAAGGGGTGGCCCATCATCGCAGCGAGGAGGTGGACGTCGCCTTCAGATACTTCCTGCTGGCTTGGAATAGACAAGCATTTCGTAACCACCTTTTCCAGGAGGTCTTTGGCGACGGCCTGACCGACATCGCCAGAAAATAGTGCATCCCTGAATCTGACATTCTTCCTGCCTAACAGGCTTCTCACGGAATCAACAGCCTCGGGAGTAATCATGTCCAAGAGTTCTCGCACATCAGGACTGAGATTCGGCCCCAAAACATCAGGCAATTTTATTAGTTCACCAATTTTGGGTGGCTTACTTGTCTCTTCTCCCATAAACCATTATTCACTGTACACCAATTTATATCCGGAATAGTAAAAAAACAGGGAGTAGTATTTCCTTCTCACGAGTATTTCACTCGCCACTTCGGGAATCGCTAAAACCTTCAATAATGCAAAACCTTTCAATAAACTCGCGCATGACAGCCTTATCCTCTCCTCCAGTTTATTTATATTAGGGTAAGATTTCCCTAACCCTGTTGAATATTGGATAATCTCGCAGGAAAAGGACGCATAGAAGCCATCAAAATAGGCAGAAACTGGCACACCAAAAAAGAAGCACTACAAAAATACACAAAAACAAAGAAAAACAGGAGAGATAAAAAAAAATCGGGATAGCCCCCCGGAGAGCATAAGACAAAAAAAGTTAGGGTCACCTAAATTCGGATATATGCAAGGATAACACGTTCGAAAGACGCGCCGCGCAGTTAAGGGAAAAGGCGGGGGGAAGGTGGGATGTTGGTGGTGCTGGCTATGGTTGGGGGAGAGGAGATAGGTTATTGTGTTTCAACAATCGATGGTGGCGGCAGGGGCGAAATCGATTCCATATTTGTTGATGAGGAATACCGGAGCCGGGGCGTGGGGGATGAGCTGATGAAACAATCCCTTGACTGGCTTGGGGAAAACAATGCGCGCGAATCCAGGCTCTGGGCGTGCTACGGGAATGAGGATGTAATCGATTTCTATGGAAAACACGGTTTTTATCCGAGATACACGGTGCTAACAAGGCAGTGATTAATACCGTCATCATTCATGCTCTAAAAAACCGGCATTCTCAAGAATATACAAATAAGTGTTCGTAAGAGAGAGAAAAGTGTATATAATCGAGAAACAGGTTTCAAAGGGTTTGCGCGAAATGCTTTTCAATATCATCGTGTAATTGTTCAATAATGAAGGTTATTCCCGCTATCGACATCCTCGACGGGAAGTGCGCTCAGCTTGTTGGGGGTGTCAGGGGTACACAGAAGTATTACGGCGACCCTGTTGAAGTCGCTAATGGGTGGGTTGAAGCGGGAGCTGACTTGTTGCACGTCATCGACCTGGATGCCGCGCTCGGGACGGGCGATAATCTCGGGTTAGTCGTGGATATTAAGGAAACTTGCGGGGTCGGGGTCGAGTTTGGGGGCGGCATACGAGACGTTGAAAGGGCTGGGCAGGCCCTTTCCGCGGGTATCGACAGGATAATAGTTGGCACTCTTGCCATTGACGACTTGGAGAATGGTTTCAGAGTGTTCAAGCAACTTGGCAGAGAATACGGGAGGGAAAGATTGATGGTCGCCGTCGACATGAAAAACAATCATGTTGTCGTGAAAGGATGGCAGGGCGAGACAGGA
>JAHIYG010000250.1 GCA_018815265.1 Candidatus Altarchaeota archaeon
AGCAGCAGTAGTAGGAGCAGCAGTAGTAGGAGCAGCAGTAGTAGGAGCAGCAGTAGTAGGAGCAGCAGTAGTAGGAGCAGCAGTAGTAGGAGCAGCAGTAGTAGGAGTAGGGCTACCTGCGTAGTCCATGAGGGTGTAGTTGCTCCAGCTGGAGACGTTAAAGACTACAACATTTGCATTAAGCGATGTGAAGTTATGGCAGGTACTGCATAATACACCATCCCTGAAGATTCTAGGTGTTGTGAAACTGTGCGAACCCATACCATAGAGTGTTACATTGGCGCTGCTATTCATTAATGAAGCTGAAATAGCTGAGAAATTAAAATATGCAAAATTGTCTGAAATCGCCACAGACCCAGGGAAAGTCAAATCACCGCTAACGCTCAAATCATCCAAAAAGGAAGTGTAAGTCCACCTAATACTTCCAAAACTGTTGTTATAAATGAGATGATTAGGTGTCGGGGATGTCGTTGCGTCATGTATTGCAAGATCATTAGAATCGGAGATGTTGTTGTTCAAAAAGACATTGTCAAAGCTTAACCCAAAAACACCTATACCCCTGTTACCGCTGTCTAAAATATTATTTGAACAAATGAGATTATCTGACGACGTGAAAATACTAACACCATAGTTAACAGGCGCATTTATGGTGTTGTAACACACCGTATTTATTAAAGATTCATCTTCCATCCAAATGGAATAGTCGTCTTCAATGTTGTTGGAGGTAATGCTGTTGTTGTCTGAAGAAGACAAGTATATACCGTAGGTGTTGTCATGTAATGTGTTTGAATGAAAGAGGTTACTGTCTGAATTCAATGCATAGATGCCCTTTCGATTGCCGAATAGTGTCAAATTCGTGAAGTTGGCCCAGTTAACATTAGACAGATACAAACCAGAACCCCCACCTGCATCTCCGAAATCACTTATTACCCCGTTTTTAACGGTTATGAAATCATGGCCTGAAATGTAAAGTCCAACGTCTGAGCCAGTATTGTCGCCTGAAATGTTATATCCTCCCAAATCCAAAACCACGTTGTCTACGATTATTCTAAAACAGGTGCTTGGAGCTGAAGTGATGTGATTTTGCAATGAATAAGTTAAACCTTCACCATCCAATATTTCGCAGTCAGTCAATTCGGTATTATAAACACGACCCCCAACACCCTCCCAAGCAAGACGTGGGAAGCCCCCCTCAAGCTCATTCCAAATACCATAAAATCCCCAAGACGACATTGGCGGATTGGTTGGATATACGTTATCTTTGAAGTAGTCAATATCTGTTACTTCAGTGCATATGTTGGTGCCCATCTCGTTTTTTATGCAGTCAACATTGGCTGTCTGAGTATACCAATACGCAGAAATTATATTGCTTAGAGAGTCGGTATTGCCTGCTATTGCACCGCACGAACTAGAACCTACATTTCCAGCATAGAAGATATTTTCCATCTCTGCATCGCTTAGTCCTGCAAAACCACCGCATGGCCCGCTTGAGGCGCTGACAGCCATTAAAGAATATGAGTCATCTACGGTGGAGCCAGCGGATATGGCTCCTGCGAAACCCCCACAATAAGGCTGACCACAACTGATACTCCCATTTGAGTATGAATTTGTGACTGTTGCAGCCTCAATCTTACCAATCAAACCCCCTTGATAACCTTCATTTTCGCCCAAACCCAGTACAACATTAGCGCTGCATGAATCCACAGTGCCGCCATTCATGTGTCCAATCAAACCCCCAGCATAGTCTGATGACCAGAGCGTTCCATTAACAGAAACGTTTATTACTTGTGAGTCTGAGGCATGGCTAATCAGTCCCCCACTATAGTCGCCTCCAGAGATGGTATAGGAAAGATGCAGGTTTTTGATAGTCGCAGCATAGGTATACGCGAAAAGGCTTATATCAGGCGTGGCAGAAACGCTCAAAGAAAATCCGTTGATACTATGGAAGTCCCCGTCTAATACGCCCCGGAACATGTCTGAAGAAGTGCCTATAGGTACGAACCCAGCACCTTGATTGAATGGATAAACATCGCAGTCTATGTCATCTGTCAACACAAAGTTAGATGACAGCTCATAACCTATATCTTCCAGTTCAGTGCAATTATCTATTTGGAATGGATCTCCCGAAACACCTGAACCATCCCAGGTTATCTGGCCATCAACAGAACATGGGTCAGAATTAGGACAGGATAATACAGTAGAGCAACTGCCAGCAGGCAGTTGACAGTAAGTCCCTGTCCAGAAACAGGGATACCAGTTACTTCCAACCTGTTCGCTTGATTTTTCGCATTGATGCTGATTTGAAATCGAAGCACAGCTTGAAATCCTAAATCCGACACAACCTGCAGAAGCGTTGTCCATTAGAAACAACAGAATTAGTATTCCGAAGGCTATTTTGTAAAACAAAACTCTAGCCGATTTACCGTTGTTATTCATTCATATATTATTTTGTTTCATGGTTTTTAACATCGTTAATTAATGAGTATATGAGGAGATACGATGGAGAGGGTGAATTCTGGAATTGAAGGTTTAGATAATGTGTTGGGTGGGGGAATACCTAAGGGTTCAGCAGTATTGATAACTGGCACATGCGGAACAGGCAAGAGCATGCTGTGTCTGCAGTATATCGTCAAAGGAGCTGAAAACGGAGAGAAGGGATTGTACGTCTCATTTGAGGAGTCAAGGGAAAAACTATTGGAGCACGGCCTCCAATTCGGGTGGGAAATAGAGAAACTCGAAAAAAAGGGTTTGATAGAGTTTTATGTCGTGGAGACCGAAGACATGGGTAAAACCTTGGAGGAGGTTAAAAAGAATGTCAGAAAGAATGGCATACAACGGCTTGTGTTCGACTCCCTCACGACCATGATGGAACAGGGGGTGGTATACCGAAGCGAAATCAGCAAGGAAATGGGAAGAATCTTTGAGAAATCAGGGGGATTGAACTTTCCATCTGACACATCCAATGTAACAAGAAAGGATGTATACTACATTGTGAAAGAGATAAACCGGATGGGTGCCACATCACTTTTGATATCTGAAGTAGCCGAGAAATCAACATATCTCTCCAGAGACACTGTATCAGAGTTCGCAGTCGACGGAGTCATAATGCTCGAAATCAACAGTTTCGGAGGAAAACCAGAAAGACTTCTGTCTGTCAAGAAGATGAGAGGCACACCAGTTGACCTTAGATTGTCCATTGTCGAGTTCACGAACGCGGGCATCAGGCTAAAATGAGCTCTGCAGACAAGATAATGGAGGTTCTTGAGGAACTCAAGAAAAAGGATACGAGCATACAGGCGGTAATGGTGGCAAAAGCTGGGCTTGAGGGATTGATAATGTTTCCTGAAACCTTCAAAGAAGAAGCGGCAATAGTGTGGGACCCACTCTCCAAAAACCTAGATGACATGCTGATACAAGTGAAAAAATACGGGGAGTTAGGGCTGGAAAGAAGCTACTCTGAACTCCTAGGCTATGGCATGTGCTTTAAGACGCTGAAAGCCTCAGACACCGCATTGGTAGTTATAGCAAAAGGCAAGGGACTTGAAAACATAAGGCAGACAATGGAGTATATGGATGAAAGCTCTGAGAAAATGGTACCCGATTGATGAATACCCTCAAAGGGTAAAAGACCTAAACATTGACATAGCGTTAGCCCCTTTAAGAGATAGTGACTTTAACAGGGCAAAGTCAAATCTTAGGTGGCTTGAATATTCCGCGTTAAAAATACCCACTGTTGCGTCGAACGTTGAACCTTTTAGATGTATCGAGGACCAAAAGACAGGGCTTCTTGTAACCGAGCCGGGCGAGTGGGAAAACGCAATTTCTGAACTTATCGAAGATCAGTCAAAACGAAAAATGATCGGGGAGAATGCGTACCATGAAGTAAAGAAAAACTTTAATGTTGAGAAGATAGCGGCT
>JAHIYG010000251.1 GCA_018815265.1 Candidatus Altarchaeota archaeon
CACTACCGATACCGTCGCATGTGCCCTGTTTGGTTGGTGCGGAAACACTACCTCTGAGGAATACCGGGAGCTGAAGTACGAGTGGAGCTATGACCCGTGGGTAGACAACATATTCACCGTGGACTCTGACCAATGCCTCGTAGACAGGGTCAGGGTTGAAGTCACATGCACAGACAAATACCTGCAGAAGTCAACTTTGAGAAAGGATGTTTTTTTGAACATCACAAATTTAAATATGTACACCAGCATAATATAGAGGGTTTAATCACCCTAATCAAACCGTATATAGGGCATTGATTTAGATTTATAACCATCAGGGCACCCATATTATTAGGGTTTATCAACGCCCTTATAGAAGGTCACAAAATGGCCAAGCGTAAAATCAGGTTGGGACTACCTAAGGGAAGCCTAGAGGGTGCAACATTCAAGCTCTTCGAGAAGGCTGGATTCAAGATTAGGAAGACTAGCAGGAGCTATTTTCCAGAGATTGACGACGAGGAGATTGAGCCGTTGATGATGAGAGCTCAGGAAATTGCAAGATATGTGGAGCAGGGAGTCTTGGATGCTGGTTTAACAGGTTATGACTGGGTTTTAGAAAACAATGCTAAAGTCGTGGATGTTGCAGACTTCATATACAGTAAGGAGTCTATGAGGCCGGTTAAATGGGTTCTTGCAGTGCCTGAAGACAGCAAAATAAAGTCTGTGAAGGATTTGGAGGGAAAACGGATAGCGACTGAAGTCGTGAATATCACTACCAAGTACCTGAAGAAAAACGGTGTGAAGGCAGATGTGGAGTTCAGTTGGGGAGCTACTGAGGCCAAGCCGCCGGATTTAGCAGATGCAATAGTTGAGGTGACAGAAACAGGAAACTCATTAAGGGCCAATAAACTGAGGATTGTCGAAGTTATCATGGAGTCTAACACCAAACTAATTGCAAATAAGGTTTCATGGGCTGACAATGAGAAACGGGAGAAAATTAACGAGGTTGTGATGCTTTTGAAGGGGGCTTTGGCTGCTGAGGACAAAGTCGGTTTGAAGATGAATGCACCTCGGGAAAAGCTCAAATCCATTCTTGACATATTGCCTGCACTCAACAAACCAACAATATCCTCACTAAGCGATGAGGATTGGGTGGCTGTGGAAACTATAGTGCCAGAAAAAAAAGTGAAGGAATTGATACCAGCACTCAAGAAAAGAGGCGCAGAAGGCATAATAGAATACTCTTTAAACAAGATAATACCCTAGGGAAAATGGTTTATATTTCGCCCCCCAAATAGTTTAATATGAGACTCACAATTGCCGTTGTATTGCTTATCATTTTGCCGCATCATGTTCTTGGGTGGGGGCCTGCTGCATACAACCTGTTCTGTGACGAAACAGTGTCTACTGTGTGGGGGCATGGGTCGCTTGACTGCTTGAAAGACAAAAATGCCTACTGTAACGAGATAAAAGAGCACACCGGTGATGAAGCATACCGAAGATGTAGTAGAGCAGACACTGTCAATCCTGCGACCGCGCCAGCAGATGTATTCATGGATTTTCAAAATCAAAAAAATCTGGATGACTGTCCACTAACATTTATCAGGCCTACAAACGAATTCATATGCGATGGAGAAGGCAATGCCGCGGGGGAGATGGCTAACTATTGGTTTGAAATCTCTGCAAAAGAGGATAATATTTGCAGGCAGGTAAGGGCTTTTTGCACTGGAGCATTCTATTTTGCTTCTTCAAGATACTCACTGAATAGGGTCATACATTTAGATGGTTGTTTGGGAGGTACACCTGAGGCAGAGATAGACGGTAAGATACTTGTTGGGGAACAGGGTTGGACTATCGAGAAACAGTGTATTTTCAGCTACCAGAAGGAGATGGCAGGCAGGACGAAAAAGACAACGCAACAGGTGAGTTTCAGATTCAATGACGAAGATGTCCAGGAGGTTGTTGACGACCTCAAAGCAAAGGCCCATGACGTTAGTGGCGGCAGGTATGTGCCTGAAACGACAAAGAAGAAAACAACGACTACACAACCTCCCCAAACCACCAGTATTTTGACCACAACATCCACCGCTGCTCCACAGACGACAACCACGCAAGAATTGCCATCCACAACAACAGTTACTGCGCCAGCGACAACGCATCTGCAGACAACCATCACAGCTTATAGGCCAACCACCACCGCTACAGACATTGTGGAAACTACAACCACTATGAGAGCTACCACATCTACTATTAGTGTCACGACCTCAACTGTGGTGCCGCCTGAAAATGTCGACAAGTCGATTAAAGAGATAGAGTCTATATTAGATGACATTGATGCAAAAGAAAACAAAAACCGACAGAGCAAAGGATTAACAGACAATATTCTTCTCGTGGGTGTTTTGACGGCCATATTCATCATTTCAGCTATAACGCTTGTGAGTATATTCCTCAAGACGAGAAACATCAGGGTTGTTGGCGGAAGACCAAAAATAATTTTGCCTCCAAGCGTCAGAAACAGAGGTAGGAGAAAGAAGGCTATATGAGTGCTTTTGTTTCCGCAGGTATAGACGAGGCAGGTAGGGGACCTGTTATTGGGCCGCTTGTTCTGGTATGCGCAGTATTTGATGAGGATGGAAGGGAAAAAATAAAAAAAATAAAGG
>JAHIYG010000252.1 GCA_018815265.1 Candidatus Altarchaeota archaeon
GTACCCAGCTTTATGGCGTCTGCAACATCTAACCCTGTTTTTACGCCAGCGCCTGTGAGGACGCCAACTTTAGGATTGGCTTTTTTCACTGCGTCGACAAACGCCAATATCAGTTCAGGCCGTGTTGTCACAGAAATATCCCCCCCAATCATCTCAGGAGGTTCTGCAGCAATGTAGTCTGGCCTCAACTGGGCTATTGCCATGCTCTCCTCTATTGTTTCATCGTTTGTCTCCTTGCCAGAACAAACTATCGTCGTCAACCCAACCTCATTTGCCCTGTCGATTCTCGGCTTAATCTTGTCCAACATCAGCTTTCTCTCGCTGTGGCTTATTAATGTCCCAACTGCTCCAGCCTCAACCACCGCCTCCGGCAGTATCCAACCTGTTGAGCTGCCGTATTTTACAGCGTCAATATGCTGGGCAAAAACCTTGATATCCACTGTCTCAGATATTTTACCTATGTCTGACGCCTGCACTGCAACCACTATGTTAGCACCTGTTTCTTTCGCAACCTCATCGCAAACCTTTGCAAGTTCCAGCGCCTTTCTTCCAGTTGCCTCGGCATACGTCTTAAAGTTCACGACTAATGTGTTTCTTAAATCCGCTTTCATCTTTATCTGTTACTCCCATCTCTTTCGTGAGTTTCTCACGTTCGAGCACCTCCATAGCCGCGTTTATTCCGTGTGAAGTGAGGTGACCCTTCTCATTTATGTATTTCAGCTTTAATAGCCTATTGAATGCTTCTCTCGCTCTCTCAGTATCTACCTTGCAGACCTGACCCAACTCATTTATTCCTGCTTCATTATATAGTGCGACGACGACTCTGGCTTCAGCAATGGATAGTCGCCTGTGTTCGGCTCTCATAATACGCGCAGTATTTACGAAATCCCTCATCCAATCCTCCTTAGCTAGCACCAACGCACAAGACATACCTACTCTGCTTTCCACGCGGTAGTCAATGGCCTTTATTATGCCTTTCGCGGTTGTTCCAGTATAGACCAAATAGATCTCCCTCCCAACAGTGGCTATGGTCTGAAGCGGTATCTCCTTAACCTCCTTCCCATCTTGGAAGAGTATCCTGTGGTTTGTAACAGTCACTACCCCCTCATACCATTTTATTCTTCTGAATCCAGATGCGTTCACGGCAATCAGGTTGTCGAAGAACGCATAAAGCATCTTATAAGCTGAAAGAGGCACTTCAATGTCTAAGAGCCTAAGCGGCTGTCTTATGCCTGCGACTATGCTTATTAAGTCGCTTCTTAATCCGACCCATGTCTCGTTTATCCCGTATTTGGACTCGAATGGCTCAACCAGGGCGACTATGGCGTTGTATAGCGTCTTTCTGCTGTCCTGCGGCAGACTCAACACCTCAATCTTATCCTGGCTTGCCTTGTATTTTATCCCTCCAGCATCAAGTTTTTTCAGAAAATGAGCGAACGTGCGTTGGGCAAGTCCAGGATTCACCATATGTATGTGTCTTGAGACTGAAGTTAGGATTTGCGAATAAATACTCTCTGGCGTATCCATATTCAATCTATGTTACCAAACATCTGAGCTTCTGGCGAAATCATCAACCCATCCGTGGTTATCCTGAAGGGGGAAAGCCGGGTGCTGTGGTCAGTATCCCTCATCTTCAATATCTCCAACACCCTGATTCTATCGCGCTCTTTTGGGACGAAATAAAGGTTTATTATGCCGTCAGATATGAATTCTTCAATCTCATACTGTGTAATCGTTCTTTTGTTCACTGATTTCTCAAGCGTCATAAGACTTGTACATTCCATCTCACCCATTGCATTCAAAAGCTCGTAAAGGTGTTTCCTGTATGCATCCTGATTTCTGAAGTAAAGCTTAAGAAGCGTGAGACTGTCTATCACAATACGCTTCACATTGTTTCCCTCCACATACTCCCTCAGAAGATCCTGTATGTTGTTGAAGTCATCAAGCGGGATTCTAGTAATCATGATGTTTTTCCCCAGGTGCTTATCCCACTCCCATTTATTAAATAGGTTTTTTGCGCCTTCCACAATCCTCTCAGGCGACTGTTCAAGCGACATGAACAAACCCTTTTCTTTGTACTGGGACGCACCCCGATACAGATATTCAAACCCCAATGTCGTTTTTCCAGTCCCTGGACCGCCACAGACTATAGTATGTCTTTTTTTGACGAATCCACCGCCAAGGAGCTGGTCTAAACCCGGAATCCCAGAAGGAACACGCTCAATCATAAGAAACACCTGTTTGATGTAAAATATCTCACATCAGTGTATAAAACTCAAAAGAGCCCTTCATATACCTCTTCCACCTTCTTTGCACGTCTACTCCAGTCATATCCAGATATGTTTTTTGAACCGCCACGTACTCCCCCACGCAAGACCTTCGTAAGCGATGATGTAAGCCCTTCAACATCGCCTGGCTGGTATAGCACCCCACCAACACCCCCCTCTGTTGCTTCCCTCACTGCTCCAATATCTGATGCCACATATGGGACCCCCAAAGCCATGGCTTCAACGACTGTTATGCCAAAGCCCTCAACAACAGACGGAAGACAAACTGCATGAGACGCCTTCATAACCTTCAACACATCATCATGTTTTTCAACATAGCCCATGAAGTCGACGCACTCCCCTAAGCCATTTTTTATGGCTGTGTCTCTCAGGCTTTGTAGTTCTGGACCGCAGCCGATAATCTTTGCTTGGATGTCTGGAATATCATCCCTTATCCTGGCCAAAGCATTAAGGAGGTCGTCTAACCTCTTGTATTTCACAAGCCTGGCGACAGCGCACACAGTAGGTTTGTTGAATTTCTCGGCTTTGATTTTTTTGTACTCCCCTAAATCTATACCGTTTGGGACGACAGATACGCTCTCATCGGGGATACCGTACCCTATCAGGTTTTTTTTTGTGTACCTGCTGACTGCTATAATCCTATCCCATCTCTTGGAAAGCACCATCCTCTCCAATACCTCCCCGAAGACCCCCGCATAGCCTACGTTTCTCACCCACCTCCCAACCCACAGGTCATGGTATGTTATCACCCTCTTGGCTTCACCCCCATACCACGCTGGCAGATAAGTGAGCACAGCCAAACCATCAACTACGTCATACCCTCCATGTTTCAGCTCCTTGGCGAGATTGCGCATGAACAAAAACCTGCTATACAGCGAACCAGCCTGGCTATACCTGACCTCAGGCTTAACCCTCACGACATTGATTCCATCAAACTCCGATGAGTCACTCATTGCCTCCTCTTTTGCGGAATACACTGTCACATCATGTTTTTTCGCAAGCTCCCTGGCTATGAAGTAAGCGCGTGCCTCGACGCCCCCACGCATCTCGCGCTCTTGGGACCGGGGGAAATACTCAGAGAGCAGGGCTATTTTCATGTTTTAGTTTATTATTTAACTCCCATATATTTGACTAGTGAACATCAAAGTCGAAGACCTGCGCAGGAAGGCGTGGCTCGCATACGGCGGCGAAAAAGGATTGACGCTTGTGAACCAGCAGGTCATAGCATACGGTAAAGACGAGGAAAACCTAACTGAACAGCAGGAGAAAGAACTGTTAAATCAGATAATCAAGGCAGTATTCGTCGGCCCGTTCGGCCTTGAAAAGGCAAAACTATTCCTCTCACGGGATGTCAAGAACCTGCCGGCATATGATTTGAAAAAGAGAATACAAACCCAAGACAGCGCAAAGGTGGTGCGTGAAGTCGACAAGGTCAAAATCCTAGACCGGATAAACTTAAAACCAGTAATCATCATCTTCTTTATATTGGCAATACTTGCCGTCCCCGCCCTATTCATATCCTATGCTTCAGTCTATGACCCCTCAGACACATGCAGAAAGAACTCTGGAAGTGAACGCGAGAACTGCTTTCTCATTTTAGCGCTTAAAAAAAACAACATAAGCTTCTGCCAGGAAATGAGCTCTGTCACTAACACGCACGGGTGCTTCTCGGAAATAGCTGTAAGGCTTAATTCGACAGAACTATGCGACTCAATACCGCGAAACACTCCCTCATCAATCGAACAAAACGACAAATGCATGATGTGTGTCGCCTACCGCATGCAGGATTTAAGCAAGTGCCATCTCTTGAAAGACCAAATCAAAGTTGATGAATGCAGGAAACAGATTGAACGAGGCTACTCCGCAGTATGTTAATCTGTCTCAAACTCTTAAACCCTCCTGTTTAATTGATATTTGAAATGGCATCTATGCTTTCTCGCTTAGGGCTTTTGAAGGGTAAACCAGACAAAGCTGCAGCCTCTTCCGCCGGCGAATATAAGACGGAAATGCCTGGCGGATTCCAGGAGACAAAGGTTGTATTAGACCAAAAAATACAGTCTCTTGAATCAAAAACCGAAGACTTAGACAAGACTCTATCAAATACCTTGACTATGACCCATGAAAACCGGGAGAAACTCAACCAGATAGAAGCTGACTTGGAAAAACTCATCAAAGCCAGCGAGGAAATACTCGGAAAACTCTCCAAAGAAAACCAGCCACCACAAAGCCCTCAATAATATATAATGTCGGCTAATACTCTATTGTATGGCGGAAGAACAAGAAAAAATAGAAAAAGACGACCAATTCATCGGTATTCAGATTAAACGGGACATGCTCCACACCAAGCTTGGAAGCCATCTGCCTTTCGGCTCCCTCATGCTCATGGAGGGCAAGGACGGAGCAGGCAAATCAATCATGGTGCAGCGCCTCACACTGTCTTTCCTACTAAACAATGCGTCAGTCACATACATCTCATCAGAGCTATCCACCAAAGACTTCCTGGAGCAGATGGACTCCCTAGACTATGGCATAGACAAGTATCTGATTGGAGGCAAACTCCTTTTCATCCCAATGTTCCCATTCATAGGCGGCGGAAAACTCAGGGATGACTTTTTAGAGCGGTTTCTAGCTGCTGAACCCCTCTTCAAACAGGAGATAATAATAGTGGACACCATGTCGTGCCTGCTTGTTCAGGGAAACATAAGTGAGGAGCAAGCCTACGATACTGTTAAATTCTTCAAGAAAATAGCGAACAAGGGCAAACTAGTCATATTCACAGTTGACCCAGCCCAGTTAAACAAGAAACTCTTGGATCTTTTACGCTCAGTATCAGATATATACATATCATTTGACGAGAAGAAACTTGGCGGTGAAGTCAAAAAGTTCATGCAGATAAACAGGTTCAAAAAGGCTAAAATGAAATATACTCCCCAGGTAGCGTTCCGTGTGGAACCCAAACAGGGAATAATCATAGACATTGGAGGACTAGCGTAAAGGTGATGGCATATGGGTGATGAAAAAGAGTTCGAGGAGGCGATGGCCAGAAACCCGCATCTTAGGGAATACGTCAACAACTTGGATATAGACCGGCCGGAATTCAATGTGCAGTTGGACCGCGGCCAAAAAAGCAATGAATACCCGAATGTAATGTACCCCGTGGGCGACCCAATATTCATACATATTCTGCGGCGCAAGGGAGAAAACGAAGTCCAATACATCGCAGTCGAGCCCAAGATGACGCCTCATGAGACCGAGCTCCTAAATCAAATATCTGATGAACTCATAAAAATAGCCCACACAATGGACACCTCCCAGACCACCGAAGACATATCCGACATACTTGTCAAACTCATGAACGACTTAGTCCTTGTTGAAGGCAAACCTATGACTGAAGCCGGAAAAACCAGTTTTTTACAAGGCATCATGGACAAGTTTTCTTCTGGTGGAAAAATCTCAATGACCAAGGATGAATACGACAAAGTCAAATACTTCCTAATCAGGGAGCGTGTTGGATACGGGATACTTGAGCCGCTACTTCGTGACCCCTACATAGAAGACATACACTGCATTGGAGTCTCAAGAGTCTACACAATCCACAAGATATTCGAGCTTGTGATGACATCTATTGTCTTCAACACCGACTTGCAGCTTGACAAATACGTTTTCGAGTCATCTGAGCGTGTGGAGCGACCTGTCAGCGAGGCGCAGCCGGTGGTCGACGCCATAATGCCTGACGGCTCAAGAGTCAACATGCTGTATGGCAGGGAAATCAGCCTTGAAGGCTCCAGTTTCACAATACGTAAATTCAGTAAAGTACCTGTTTCAGTCACGCAGCTCATCAACTGGGGAACCTTCCCGACAGAGCTTGCAGCATACATGTGGCTTTGCCTGGAAAACGGGATGAGCGTCTTCATATGCGGCGAAACAGCATCAGGCAAGACCACAACATTGAATGCTATGAGTACATTCATCAAACCCACTGCAAAAATATATTCCGTAGAAAACACACCTGAGGTGACTATGCCCCATCCAGTATGGCAGCACCTGGTCACCCGGGAATCCGGGAAGGAAACCGACGTTACAATGATGGATTTGCTGGTTGCGGCGCTAAGGTCCCGGCCAAACTACATAATCGTCGGCGAGATAAGGGAAAAGGAAGGAAACGTCGCATTCCAAGCCATGCAGACCGGACACCCCGTAATATCTACTTTCCACGCAGGGGACCCGCACAAGATGATACAGCGTGTCACCAGCCACCCAATCAGCGTCCCGATAGCTGCGGTAGACAACCTAAACATAGTATTGATACAGCAGGCAGTCTACATGGGAACCCACTTCGTAAGACGGGTTCTTTCAGTCACAGAACTCATAAAATACTACGATGAAATAGGGAAGGTAGGCACTGCGACAGCATTCGAGTGGATTCCCTCAACCGATGAATTCTCCTTCATGGGATGGAAAAACTCATACATCATGGAGGAAAAAATTGCTAGAATGCTGGGATTCACCGACCTCAGGGAAATATATGCAGAGATAACCCTCCGTTCAACGATACTGAAGAAAATGGTTGAAAACAAAATCTTCAACTACTTCGACGTATGGGAAGTAATCAAAGGCTATTACTTCCAGGGCAAGGATGCGCTCCCATTCAGGATTTAAGCATGGAATACGAGGAAGCCATACGGATGGTAGGATACGGGAACATAGACGATTATTTCAAGAGAGTTGTCCTCCCCATTTTTGCAGTAAGCATTGTCTTTTTCATACTCGGATTATTATTAGTCAACTTATACGGGGCGCTTTTGGATATGGGCTCTTCAGCAATCGTGCTCTATCTTCTGCCAATAATGTTTTTAGTCTTTGGAGCTATTGCAGTCCTCGGATACCCCTACTTTGGCATAGAAAGGATTAAGGTCAACATACACGAGAACATACACTATTTCATAACCTACGCCGGTGCGCTCTCCACACTGCATCTTCCGCGTAAAAAACTGTTCCGGCTTGCTGCGCAGAGGATGGAATACGGCCATATAGCGCGGATGATGGAGAAGGTGGCGTATCTCTCAGACTACTGGAACCTATCTCTTGTCACCAGCTGCAGGAAACTCTCGACCCTGGTGCCGTAAAGGGTTTTGGGCAACTTTTTGGACAGGATGAGTGCGGCATTCGACTTCGGCGAGCGGCTTGACTACTTCCTGCTTCAGGAGCAGTCTGCAGTCATGGAAGACTTCGAAACAGAATACCGCCAGTCGCTTCAGACTATGTCGCTCGTACAGGATGCACTAGTTTCATTGACTATAGCTGTCGCCTTTATGATGGCTGTCGCCTTCATGCTCCCCCTAATCATGGGCTACGACATCTATGTCTTAGTCGCATTAAGCGGTGCATCGCTGTTAGTCATAGACATACTCTCAATAATCTTCATAGACTTGTTTTTGACACACGACGACATCTGCCATAAACTGCCCATCAAACCCAAGGAATACCTTGAGATGAAGGCAATGTTCATGCCTATATTGGCTGTTGTATTTGTGCTTTTGATAGTGGTTTTATGGCTTAGGCCCTTCGGACTCTGGGTGTCACTTCTGGTTGCCTTTGCTGTATCTCCTCTTGCAATAATAGGATATAACGCCAAAGAATTCGAAGGTGAAGTCATCAAAAAAGACATGGCTTTTCCAGCATTCGTGCGCTCACTGGGAGGCTCCATGAGCGCGAGGGGGGGCAGCCTATACGGGACATTGGGTCCTTTGAGGGTTCACGAATTCGGAGTCCTGAACGAGCCAGTCGAGAGACTGTACAAAAGGCTTTTGATACGCTGCGACAAATTCCATAGCTGGCTGTATTTCGCAGGGGAAACCGGTTCATCCTTGATACAGCGTTTTGGCACCATCTTCATACAGGTCGTCACATTGGGTGGCGATCCAGAAAAAGCATCCGAGATAATATCAAACAACTTCATAAAACTGCTTTCACTGCGTGAGCTTAGGCTGCAGCTTGCCTCATCAGTGAAGGGAGTATACTATGGTACGTTGGTGGGCGTGTCAGGTTCGGCGTTCGCGTCACTTCGTATGGTAGGCATATTGGATGCGACATTCAAGAAGTCCTTTTCAGCCATAGCATCCACTCCCTCTGTTGCTTCATTGACGCAGGGTCTACTGCCTTCAGTAGGAAACATAGACATGCTCCTAGTGGAGGAGATACTTTTCTGGATTCTAGTTATCCACGCATTCTTCTCGGCTTATTCCATCAAGATGGTTGATGGAGGAAGCAGGTGGGCGTGCTTTTTAGACTTTGTCATAATGCTGTGGCTTCTGGCAGCAGTTTCCATTGGTGTGCCGGCATTGTTTGACTTGGTGTTTTCCACAGGCTCATCGGCGTCTGGTGTGGTTTCCGGCGTCACACCCACTTAGCAGAAAGCCTCGAGAAATAACGCAGTATCTACACTAGACTCTACTCCTCGTGAATCCAATAAAACACCCCCTGATGAGTCGAAATCCAATGCATAGGTGTTATATGGTTCTACGTTGTCAAAGGAATAATCCACTGAAAAATTCTCTCCCCTGCCTAAACTGACCTTTTTGACATAGCTTCCAGCAACCTCGTTTCTTCCCTGGTCAATCAACCTAATCCTCAAAGTCAAATCTCCCTCCTTCCCTTTATTTACTAAATCTAACCTGCCCCTGAGCCTGCTTGCATATCCATTGGCCCGTTCAAGTCTGAAAAGACATTCATTGCCAGATTTATTTTCAATATAGTACATGACCTCACTTAACTGCCCGCCAGAGAGACTTAAATTGCCCAAGTAAACGTATGATACGTTAAACGTGCCGTTGACTTCCTCTTGCATATGCAGTAAAACCCGGTATGTATCATCTAAGCCACTGCTATATGCTATGCCCCCAACTGCGGTCTTGTTCTCAGCATCCCCACCTAATACTTCATAAAGCATCAGACCAAATCCA
>JAHIYG010000253.1 GCA_018815265.1 Candidatus Altarchaeota archaeon
ATTTCCATCTTTAGTGAATATAGGGTTCCAGTAATCCCATACGACAGTGCCGTTCCTAGTTATCTCGAATACATGGCCTCTGTCTGATTCCGTGATTAACACATTGTGATTAGGTAGTTCTTGGGCAGCCCCTCTGGAGCTGCTAAAGAAGGAACTGGAATTGGATGAATACTCCCATACTATTTTCCCAGTTAGTGGGTCTATTTCTATTACGCGAGAGTACCTCCTATGTACTCCATTATCGAAAACCATGATATTGGAATTTTTCAGTATAGTGGGATTATGCGCCCAATCCAAAATCCCTGGACCCCATGACCATACAATTTTTTCCTTTTTAGGGTCGATAATCGCTAACAGATTTATATTTCTCACACAAACGAGGATATCTCCCTTTTTTGCATAATCTAAGTCCCTATCAATTACTTCAATAGAGTTAGTGTGAAATATATCAAAGGTGTTGTTTGTACTGTTCAACGCATAAGTTTCTAGTGTATGTAGTGGTATAAAATCTTTAACAATGTCATAGATAGATATTGTTTTTTTCACTACCCCGTCAGGGGACAGTATTACTATGTTGTTGTCCCAGATTCTTATTTTTTTAGAGTTATAGTCTATGGTTCTAGTGATGCTCTTGAACACTTCAGAACCATCTAGTGTGTAGATGTCACCATCGTATGAAATCCAGAGGTCATGGTGATACGTGCTATTGCGGTTAATCCACAAAATATTAGAGTCACCATCCATCTTCACAATGTAACTATTGTTAAATGTGTAGTACAGTCCGACTATTGTTTCTTGGCCGAGGTATCTAGAGTAAAACCATTTACCCCTATTTTTTATAGACCAATTATGGACTACTCTGCCAGACATATCTAATAAATATATATAATCCTCTAGAAATGGGGCAAATAGGTTAAAACCGGAATATGCATTTTTTGAGTCATATAATACAACTCCTTGGAGAACAGGATTAGGATCATCCTGGACCGAATCAATGTAGCCTAGGAACATTAGATGGTCTGCCCCGGAATGATTCATGTTTGAACGGTCATAGGAGGTAGTATTTTCTGAAAAATGCCAAAACATTATGTGAGATGCAATCACTAAAACCAATGAAAAAAGTAATGCAGAAGATATTTTCACCATATAATACCCGAATACGAATGTACAGTTTAAATACAGTCCCTAATCTTTATGAGATAAACAGTAATGTGGAAAATTAGCAGTTACATTCAGTACACATTATGCAAATTTAATATCTGATAGGGAGGAGCATGACATTCAAAGTTCCTCTTCCCGGAACAATCCCCCCTCGTATACGCCATTAAGAATCTATATGAATAGAAATAAAAGAATTCAAGTATAAGGGGAAATGTATATGACTACATAGCAGATGGGTGTAGTCATATGCTCTTTCTGAGCCGAATATAGGACTTCAGGATTAGTTCGATGCTTGGCCTTAAGTTTCCTCCACGTTCATATGCTTGCAGGGAGGCATAGTATTGTTTTCGGTTCTTCAGCTCTATGTTTACTGGTGGAAGGCCGTGTTTTAGCAGTATGTTGTTTAGAAGTAGTCTCCCGACCCTGCCGTTGCCATCTTGGAATGGATGGATATTCTCAAACTGGTTGTGTACTACAGCCGCTAAGACAATAGGGTGGTATCGCATCTTGTTTTTCCTATACCAGACTACAAGCTCTTTTAGAAGGCCCAGTACTTTATTCTGCGGTGCGCCCCTGTGAATTATTTCCCCCAGCTTGTTTGCGACTATGACTTCGACTCCATGTGGGCGTAATTTCCCGGCATACTCTTTAGAATTCTTGAAAACTATTTTATGCAACTCTTTTATCAAACCTATAGACAGATGGTCCTTTGTCGTACGTATAAAATTAATCGCATCAGAGACACCATATGTTTCTGCAATCTCCCATTTTTCCCGGTCTGGCCATTTATCTTTCTCCAGTATGTTTCTGACTTCAGCCAAATCCACTGTTGAGCCTTCTATGGCATTCGTATCATATGCAAAAACTTCTGTAAACCTGATCCATTCCTCTTCAGACAGATGACTGATATTAATCTCGTGCTTTCCAATAAGTGACTTTATAAGTTTCAGTTCATCAGCAGATAGAACCGTCTTCAGAGGGTCTCGTATATTCTTGTACGACTCAATCTGCCACATCAATGC
>JAHIYG010000023.1 GCA_018815265.1 Candidatus Altarchaeota archaeon
AAACTACAGTCCATTTTTAGATTTTAAGCCAGCGGCTTAGCCTCCCTCTCTGTTTCGACCAAGTCTATGACATCGCCTTCGCGAACAGGTGTTCTAACGTTTCGCCTTATGATTCTGCCTTTTGAGTCCCCGTCTGAAACCTTACACATGACCTGCATCACTTCACCGTAGATACCGGTTCTACCTATGATTTTAACTATTTCCGCAGAGACCATCTTTACTTCTTAAGTTGTGATATTTTTTCTGCAACGTCTGCAACATCGTCTTTAGCCTTTCCCTCCTCGACAATGCACCCCGCCGCAGTTGACACATGTATGCCAACAGCCTGGCCAATGTCCGCCTTGGGAACATATAGGTAGGGTATCTTCTTCTCCTCACACAGCATCGGCAGATGCATTACTATTTCTGCAGGCTCAACGTCGCCGCCTATGAAAACCAGCTTTGCATTCGCGCGCTCGACCGCCTTTGTGACTTCGTTCGTGCCCTTCCTGATTTTCCCTGTGTCTCTTGCCTTCTCCAACGCATCCAACGCCTTTTCCTGAAGTTCCTTCGGAACCTCGAATTTCACGTAACTCATTTTCACTTCACCTCAAACCATTTCATCGGTTCACAAGTACCTTTTAGAAACCCCTAGCGAATCAGTCGCCACCCAATAAAGGTGTACCGGGGAATAAAAGTGGAATACAATATAGGGGGAAACCCTATAAAAAGCTTTGTATCTGGTTTTTTATAGCCTTCTACCTTATGTATTCTGCCATGGATGTTCCAAGACAGGTTCAGGACAAGCTTGCGCAGTTTCAGAATCTCCAGAATCAGCTGCAGATGGTGAGTATACAGAGGCAGCAGCTTACTTTGGGGAATACCGACATCTCCAACGCTAAAAAGGAGCTGGATAAGGTGTCTGATGAGAGGGTTTATAGGATGGTTGGGCCGCTTCTTTTAGAGACAAACAAGGATGAAGGCTTGAAGTACCTGGAAGACGAGAGCGAGTCTGCAACAAACAAAATCAAGCTTTTAGAGGGGCAGGAAAGAAAGCTCGCTGAGAAGCTGAATCAGATGCGAGACGAACTAAACGCGATGATTAAGCCGCAAAACCCATGACATCAGACTCAGTCATAGTCCGCTACGGCGAAATATTTCTGAAAAGCCCATATGTCAGAGGTGCCTTCACTGCGAGGTTGGTGTCAAACATAAGGGAAAAGACAAAAAGGCATGATGTCAAGGTTCATGTCGGCCGCCACAGGATATTTCTTAAGACATACAATGCAGATGCCGTTGCAGATGAAGTATCCTCTGTCTTCGGCGTGAAATCCGCAAGCCCATCATACTCCACAGACTCTGATTTTGAAATGCTATCCAAAAAAGTAATTGAAGTGTGTGAAAAATTATTGGGGGCGAATTCTTTTGCTGTCAGGGCGAGGAGGTCCAGTGATTACATAATAAAAAGCCAGGAGTTGGAACGCCGCCTGGGGGCATTGATTGTTGAAAGATTCGGAAACCGTGTAGACCTCACAAAACCAGATATGACAGTTGGTGTCGAGATACAGGGAGATAATGCTTATGTTTTTTTGAAAACGCTCCAATGCGTCGGAGGGCTTCCATATGGGACACAAGCGGCTGTCGCCGCCCATGTTGCTAGCAGAAATGACGCGCTCGCATGTTGGATGATGATGAGAAGAGGCTGCACTCTGGCATATGCGGGGGGGGTAGAATACCTAGAGAAACTGAATGATTTCGCAACCCCTAAAATGAAAGCCTATGAAAGCTTGGATGAAGCTGTAAAGCTGGGGGGAGCCCACGCAGTAGTTGTTGGTGAAACCTTTGAAAACATAGATTACACAAGAGAGCGTTCATATGGTGTCCCGGTTTTTAGGCCATTGCTTGCACTTGACAAAGTGGGTGTTGAACGCCTTATGGCATCTTCTAAACTGTAGTTTATATTATCAGGGTATGATAATTTAGTGTATGCCAGAGGCGATCATCACATATGGGGATGTGACCATATACAAAGCAGAACAGGGTATACTCCCCAAGTACGTCATAAAATCAGTCCAGTTAACAGACGATGAGAAGGCAGTCCTCGAGCATCCACAGCATTACGTCGGCGACATAACCAAGATACTGGATGAGATAAGCGAGATACCTCTTGTTGACGAACGTGAAAACAAATTTAAGGCATATGTCGAGGGTAAACTCTCAAATCTCAAGTTAAAAAACAAGGAATACATACTGTCGTGGATATGTGATAGGTTATTTTGGAGATATGGTATAATCGGGCCCTTGATGAGAGACGACGAATTAGAGGAGATAATGGTGAACGGCATCGCCAACAAAATTATCGTCTTTCATAGGAAGGTTGGCATGTGCGAGACGGAACTGGCCTATGATTCATACATTTCATTGAAGGAGTTGGTTGAGTGGCTCTCCATGTATTCAAACAGGAAACTCACAGTTGATAATCCCCTTCTGGACTGCCATATGCCTGACGGCTCACGGGCCAATGTCGCAATACCGCCTGCAGCACCAACTGGTCCTGCCGTGACAATAAGGAAATTCAAAGCCAACCCGTATACAATACTTGATTTGATTGAAGTGGGAACGGTATCCTATGAGCTTGCGGCGTTTCTGTGGCTTTGTGTCGAAGGTTTCAGGATAAAGCCGTTGGATATTGTGTTGGCAGGCGGGGCAGGCGCCGGAAAGACGACCTTATTGAATGCGTTGGCTATGATGATACCCAAGAATGAGAGGATCATCACAGTTGAGGATACTATGGAGTTGAATTTCGACTTTATCAAAAATTGGGTTCCGTTGGAGGCATCACCGACTGAAACAGACCAGTCTAGACCATTGAGTATGCACAGTCTCCTGAAGAATTCCCTGCGGATGCGTCCAGACCGGGTGATTGTCGGCGAAGTCAGGGGTGCTGAGGCTGAGACGCTGTTTATTGCAATGGATATAGGTTTGGACGGCAGCATTGCGACAATACACGCAAACAATGCGAGGGAGACAGTCATGAGATTCAGTGCCGAACCCATGAACATACCAACGAGGATGATAACGCTTTTGGACGTGATTGTCGTATTGAATCGGATAGTAGATAGGAAAAAGGGAGTCATGAGAAGGGTCACGCAGGTTGCTGAAGTCGCTGGTGTTGAAGGAGACGTAATCCAGCTGGGGGACATATTCTACTATGACATAACAACAGACACAGTTAGCAGGACAGACTATCCAATAATACTTTTTGAGAAAATTGCAAAGGAATGCGGGATAAACAAGAAGAGGATACAGACTGAAGTGATGATACGTGAAAAGATACTCCAGTATATGATGAAACAGAACCTGAGAAAACCAAAGCAGGTAATATCGTTCATACAACAGTATTACAACAATCCAAAGGATGTCCTTGAAAAACTCAGGCTAGGATAATCTTTATTTTTTTCCGTAGATTTCATCTGGATTAAATAGTTTCTCTTCGACTTCTACAGTTTTACCATCTTGTATTTTACGGTAAAAGCATGTTCTATACCCCTTGTGGCAGGCACCACCCTTTTGGGAGACCCGGTAGATGACGGCATCCATGTCGCAGTCTATGAGGATTTCTGAGACATTCTGCGTGTTTCCAGATGATTCTCCCTTAAGCCATATTTTCTTCCTTGATGTGCTGAAGTAGTGGGCCAAACCGGTTTCTGTGGTTTTTTCCAATGCAATGCGGTTTGCATATGCCAGCATCAATACTTCGTTGGTTTTTTCGTCTTGTACGACAACAGTAACCAGTCCGTCTATGCCGTCGACGGAGCGAGTTTTGATTTCATCCCATACATTCATGTTATAAATGGAGAAACATTATTTATTAGCACGATGCCTGAGGAACTCAAGTTTGAGACTGGAGAAGAGATAGGAGAGGATGGACAGCCCATAGTCAGGGTTAGACTCCCCAAAAAGAGGGAATTGCTTGGCGAGGTCGAACAGCTTCTGGGAGATCGGAGGATGAACGTCAAATGCAGTGACGGACATGTTAGGCTGTGTAGAATACCTGGAAAAATCAGGAAGAGAATCTGGATAAAGGAGGGCAATATTGTTTTGATTGAGCCGTGGGAGGTGCAAAGCAAGGAACGGGGAGACATACTTCTCAGGTACACAATACAGCAGGCTGACGTGCTGCGTAAAAACGGCCACCTAGAAGGCATAGACAGCCTTTGATATGAAACGTTTTCTTTCTGGGATAACATGGAATGTTTTGCTTTTGGGTTTTGTCAGCTTGTTCACTGACTTAAGCAGCCAGATGGTTTTCCCACTTATACCTCTTTATCTCACCTCTGTCTTGGGGGCTGGAGCATATGCCGTAGGATTGATTGAAGGCGCAGCCGAAACCACAGCCTCCTTTTTGAAGGTGCTGTCTGGGTACTGGTCAGACAAGGTCAAGAAGAGGAAGCCGTTTGTTTTTCTCGGATATTTCCTATCAACCATTTCCAAACCGCTTTTTGCGTTTGTCGCAACATGGTATTTCGTCTTGGGAGTTAGGGTTTTGGAGAGGATAGGCAAGGGTGTTAGAAACGCCCCGCGTGACGCGATAGTTGCCGAATCCACTGACCCAAAACACAGGGGTGTTGCATATGGCTTCCATAGGGCAATGGATGGTTTAGGCTCTGTTGGTGGGGCGCTTGCAGCCTATTTCCTCCTGCCCATATTAGGGTATGAGAAGATATTCCTGTACGCATTCATACCCGGGGCATTGGGTCTAGTCTTCATATTGATGGTGAAGGAGGGAAAGCAACAAGAGGCAGAGAAAAAGCAGAAGAAACTGAGGGTAAGTTTGGCTGGACTCCCTAAGGAGCTTAAGTTTTTTCTGGTAGTATCGTTTGTCTTCACACTGGGGCAGTTCGGATATGCATTCCTGCTTTTGAAGGCTAAAGTTGTCGGCTACTCTGACTCTTCTGCAATACTTTTCTACACATTGTTTTACACATTATACACTCTCTCATCAATACCTTTCGGTATGCTGTCTGACAAGATAGGGAGGAAACCTGTTTTGACGTTGGGTTACGGTCTTTTCGCAGCCACATGCGTGGGCCTGATATTTTTTGCAAACACCCAAACAATAGTCTTTTTCTTCCTATTATATGGCATATTCTTTTCTGTGATAGACGGGGTGCAGCGCGCCTTCGTCGTGGATTTATCTCCAAATGATGTGAAGGCGACAGCATTGGGTGCATTCCACACTGCAGTAGGGTTTGCAGCATTGCCTGGCGGCTTTATTGCAGGACTGCTTTGGGATAGGGTGGGAGACACCGCAACATATGTGTGGGGGCTTGCATTGACGGTTTTTGCAATTGCCCTCTTGCAGCTCGTCAAAACGAAGAAAAATCAATGATTGCTTCTGCAGCCTCGGACTTTTCAGACATCATCTGTTTCTGTCTACTGTGAAGTGATAGGTATGTTTCTGTGAGGTTTTTGGTTTCTTCTGGGTCAGTTTCGGCATAGATTCTCTCAAGCACCTGGATTTTGTCGTTTAGTACCTGCGACAGTCCCTCGTCGCAGAATAGGCTGTAAAGCACCTGTGTCGCAGCCATTGCGAGATTATTGACCTGTTCAATATCCTTTTCCTCAATATCATTGGGCAATGCAACACCCATTATCTTTAGGTAGTTTACTATGTAGCCGGTGTGGCAGATGAATCTCCTGCATGCTTCAAGGCCATTACCCGCCTCCCAAGTGCAGCCGTGTATCATGCAACCCCTATCAGAGAGGAAGGTGCATGGGTGTGCTATGCCCTGCGACCATTTGATTGACTCCAGCTTCGTCGTCCTCGGCTTCTTGTATTCCTCAACCTGCAGTGGAGAACGAGATGTGTCTTTACGCGGATAGTGTATGACATATTCTTCCCCGTCCCATTGCATGTATCTTCTGGGGTTGCTTTTGTGCCGTCGGTCTTCCTCGGAAAGCTCATGCCAGGATATTGTCTGTATGTGTTCTTCAGGTTTTAGGCCGATTTCATAGAGGTAGTTTCTGAGTTTGACTATGTTTTTCGGATTGACCATGACGCCGTGCCGCCACATGTCATCTGTGAAGTGGCAGCATACGCCACCACATCTGAGGTTGCAGTCCGGCCTTTTTGCCGCGTTTGATTTCCTACGCATCTCATGCAATATAGAATGTAATGTATCGTTCAGGAATGTGTTCTTTTGGAGTATCTTCTCTAGGAGTTCCATCTCCGGTGTGTTTTCGACTATTTTTTTAACGGTGTTTATTGGGAGGAGGCTTATTTGCTTTTCTGCAGTCTGGCTTTCAGGATTAAGTTCAGCCGCCTTTTCATAGTCTTTCAACGCCTTGAGTGGAGTGTGGAAATACTCATGCACTGTACCCCTTGCCACATATGCCTGAGACATGTCGGGCGCCGCAGATATGAGTTTGTCCAAATCATTCAGTGCCTGCCTGTATCTTTTTAGATTTAGGAGTGTGAGCGCACGACAAAGCATTGCTTCAGTGTTTTGCGGGTCTGTCTGGAGGGCATTGTTGTAGTAGTTGAGTGCATCCCCGTATTTTTTCCGCCAGTAGGCCTTGTTTCCAGCACCCAAGTATTCAAATGCCGTGTTTGCGTTTTTCACTCCCTTTAACTAGGATGAAGCAGACCCCGCTTAAATAGGTCTTTTATCTGTCGAGGCCATATATTTCTTGTGGACGCCGACAGGTTCTTGGGGATGTTAGACCGGAGAGAGTTAAAGTCTGAAAAGCAGAGGGCGCATTCTAGAAAGGTATGCCAGTCAGTTTTTGACAGAGTAAGTCTCACTAGCCTTTATCACCTTACAAAAAAGGGTTTTTTCAGGGAGTTGAAGTCTGTGGTTTCAGAGGGCAAGGAGGCGAAGGTATTCCATGGCGTGGGAAACCATGGAGATGTCGCAGTCAAGATTTATATGGTTGAGACAAGCGATTTCAGAAGCATGAGTTCATATGTAAAAGGCGACCCGCGCTTTGGGGGTTGGGCTAACAGGCGCCAGCTAGTCAACCTGTGGGCGCAGAAGGAGTACAAAAACCTCATGAGGGTATGTGAGAAGATATCCTGCCCGAAACCCCTCGGGTTCCACAAGAACGTCTTGGTTATGGAGTTCATAGGCGAAGAGGGATTACCTGCTCCGAAGATGAAGGATGTTGAGTTGGAGAATCCAAAAGAATACTGCGAGAAACTAATATCATACATGCGGGAAATGTATAAGGTTCGTCTTGTCCACTCCGACCTCTCAGAATACAACGTCTTGGACTACCGTGGAGAACCGTATATAATAGATTTTTCAACTGGTATTTTGCTTGACCATCCGAAGGCTAGCGAGTTTTTGGAGCGTGACATCGGAAACATCGTGGGTTTCTTCTCAAAAAAAGGCGTTGAGGTAGACTACAGCAGGGTTTACAAAGAGGTCACTGATGGAGTTTGAAGCCCGTGCAATGGGGCATGTAAACGTATTGTGCCTGCATGAGAAGACTCTCGAATTCACTGCAGAAGACCATCTAACAAAAAAGGGGGACTGCATATTCGCAGTTTGCGCAGACAAGACAATGGCTGACTTGCCTGAAGAGTTTAAGGAACGTTTGAAAACTGACAATGCCAAACTGAAGCTCGTCATTGAATGCGGAGGGGTTAAAGATGAAGTCACTGCATGCGGCAGCCCAGATTTGATTCTTACCCACCCGACTGACTTTGTCGTTCGCAAAAGCAATTTCATCTGTTCCAGAT
>JAHIYG010000254.1 GCA_018815265.1 Candidatus Altarchaeota archaeon
CACCTTCCTTGACATGCTGTGCAACCTCGAGTATAGTATTTTTTGTATGTGCTATTGGAACGGTTATGACGACTACATCGGCTTCTGACACTCCCAGGACGTTGTCTTTAACATACTTTACACCAAAACGCTTGGACGCCTCAACACCCTTTGACTCAGTAGGACCTGTGATTGTGACAGTGCAACCTTCAGCCTTGAAGAGTGAGGTGAATATCTGTCCCATCCCCCCGTATCCTCCGACAACCGTAACCTTCACATCCACCTTATATTATTAAATTTTTAATATATAGTCGAGGACTACAGGTTTCCCATGGAATATGACGACTTCGGCGAATTGAGTCTTGAGCATGAATACCATAATCTCGCAAATGACTACTATAAAATTGGGGAATTTCAAAAGGCAATAGACCACTACAACAAGGCATTGGAGTTGCGTCCAGATTTGCTGGAGACCTATTTCAACAGGGCGCTTGCATACACTAGGATGAGCCAGTATGACAAGGCCATGGAAGACCTCAACAAAGTCATAGAGTTAAACCCTAACCTTGCAGAGGCATACTACACAAGAGGTTTAGTGCATGAGTATAAACTAGAATATGACCTTGCCATATTGGACTACAACAAGTCTCTTGAAGTAGACCCAAGTTATTCTAAGGCTGAAACACAGCGGCAGGTTGCATTAGGCAAAAAGGCGACGTTACAGGCTGGCGGAGGCACAGGCGGTGGAGGCGGCGGGGGGATGACCCCGGGGGCACCAGGTGGTGGCGGTGAACAAAGCAATCTCACACAGTTTAAGGTGATGGAAAAACCGAAAGCCTCATTCAAGGATGCAGCAGGCTTGGAAAAGGTAAAGGGTAGGATACTTGAGTTTATAGTATATCCTATATCCAAGCCTGAGCTTGCGAAAAAATATGGGATGGAAGCAGGGGGGGGAGTCATAATGTACGGGCCCCCAGGTTGCGGTAAAACATTCATTGCCAAATGCGCTGCAGGGGAATGCCAGTCATCATTCATATCTGTTAAGATGAGCGACATCGTCGACATGTACGCAGGTAACACGGAAAAAAACATACATAATGCATTCGAGACTGCGAGGAAACACAAGCCGTGCATATTATTCTTCGACGAACTGGACGGTATCGCAGGAAAGAGAGAGGGGATGGACCAGAGCTTCGAGAAACGCGCCATCAACCAGTTTCTGATAGAGTTGGACGGTGCAGAATACTCCAATGAGGGAGTGCTGGCGATAGGTGCGACAAACGCCCCCTGGGATATCGACGCCGCATTAAGGCGTGCAGGACGTTTTTCCAAGATGATATACATCGGGGAGCCAGACAAGAAAACCAGGGAAACATTATTTAAGCTGCATATGAAGAAAAGGCCTGCAGACCCAAAGCTGCCTTTTGGCAGATTGGCAAGGCTTACAGAGAACTGGTCGCCTGCAGATGTGGCGTCACTGTGTGATGAGGCGTCAGCCATACCCTGGAAGGAAGAGTATGAAACGCAAAAGGGCAGGTTAATAGTCTGGGCAGACTTTATAAAAGCGATGTCTGGTGAGGAGGGTATGAAGCCTTCTCTTCCGGCATGGTATGGGTCGGTGAAAAAGAAACTCATCGAAGAGGAGGATGAAGATGACGAATACAGCAAAGGATTTTTAAGAGGCGTATTGATGGATATCGTCTCCATGGAACCTGTCGACGCTCAGGGGCAGCCCCAAGGCAAGAAAAGCCAGACAGTGAAACACAAACAGGAGCAGAAGGGATTGATTGAGGAGGAGGAGAGAAGGCAGTTCGACCAGTTGATTAAGCAGATAGAGAGGAGAAACGACGGACTATATCAGTTCCTGAGGATGCTGAGGGTAAACACAGCAAGGTATATAATGTAGGATGAGTCTCCAAAAGATAGTCAAAAAAGACAGTGTAGACGTGAATTTGACACGCATAAAGGCAGTCGGCCTTGTCTTCGCTGTGTTTCTGATTCTTGCATTCATGGCAGGAGTATTCATCGCAGACCCGCTAGGTTGGAGAACTGCGACGACATCGTCTACGACGTCAACTACTGTCTCGACTACATCATCAACATCCACAACATCATCCACAACATCATCCACATCCATTCAGACAACATCTACTGTGTTGACGACTTCGAGCACGTCAACTACTTCGACGACGGTATCTGCGTGCTACAGGGACTCTGACTGCGGGGAAGTAACCGAGGAGAAGGTATGCAACCAAGGCAATCTCTATCTGCAGATGAACTACTTCAACTGCAAGAACCCCGGAAAACAAAATGCGGAATGCCAGAGGATGAGCAAGATGGTGGGGCAGACAATGCTTTCAACAGCCAAACCCATCGAATACTGCGAACACGGATGCATAAACAACACATGTGTAAAAAGATAGGTGATGACTGCCTGCCAAATTTGTGGGGAGAGTATTATAACTGGTTGACAAATATGTAAACATGCTTTATCTACTGTATGTGGTAGTTTTTTTTGTTTCGATTTATCTCATACTTAAAGGTTCGGATTGGATTACTGATTCCTCGGTTGAAGTCGCTAAAAGGCTGGGGACTTCTAATCTGGCAGTTGGATTGATTTTGATATCAGTATTGCTTAGTCTGCCTGAGATTGTTATTTCATTTTCAGCTGTTATGCACGGCCACCCAGCATTGGGCTTTGGCACAGTATTGGGTTCAGTAATAGTCAATATAGGTTTGGTCATAGGTTTGTCTGCATTAATCAGGCCATTGCATGTGCCCAGGATTATGGTGACAAGAGACATGATTTACATGACTGTCGTATCAATAGTGGTTGTCGCATTGGCATTGGAAGATATGACTTTAGGACCTGTTGACGGGATAGTGCTTCTGTTGTTGTTCATACCGTATGTGATAAATGTCTATGAGCAGGAGAGAAATCTCCACAGCTCAGACAGGCATGCGAAAACGGAGAAACTCATTGAAACTCTGAAGATGCATGGCGAAATCAAAACCCACCCACATGTACAGTCTGGATTAAAGTACATGTTATGGGGTTCAGCAGCAATCATAGTCGGGTCAGAACTTTTTCTTCAAGTGCTTATGAAAGCCGCTAGTGAATTAGATTTGCCTGAGCTCTTAGTAGGTGTGACGTTGGGTGCTTTGGGACCGAGCATTCCAAACCTTGCAGCAGCATTAGGTGCAGCCAGGAAGGGTGCTGAGGAACTGGTGATATCTGAAACATTAGGTTCGAACATTTTCACCTTACTTGTCACATTAGGTATACTGTCGCTTACCACCACTCAACCAATCGATTCAGTAACTGCATGGATTACTGCACCAGCACTCATTCTTGTAACATTCACCCTCTTATTCCCCATGGTCAGAGGATACATACACCGAAAAGACGGATTGATACTGGTGATGATATATATTTCATCAATAATCGCTGAATTCATGTTTAGGATAAAAAATTGAAGGCGGTTATCTGATAGAACTTCACTATTTTACCTGCAGCTACAAAATCATGTAACATATGTTCAACAAGAAGACTTTGTTTATCGCATCCGCAATCCTGATATGCTCTGCCGTATTGTTCCTTGGCTTGTCAAATCAGAAAGTGGATGATGGAGATACAGGCCGTGCAAAAGAGGAAACCGTCATTTCACGCCTGGCATACCTTGGATACCTGGACTATGCAGTAGATGACAGATATACCGACAGAGGGGGTGTGACAGTGTATGTGAGAGACAAGACATGGGAGGGTTTGAATCTGTTCATCCTGCGCGGGACAAACAAGGCAGTTCTAATGCTGAACAACGGCACAGTAGCATATCAGTGGAACACACCGGAAAATTCTAGTTGGGGGCATATTCATTTACTGCCTGGCCAAAAAATTGCCGCAATGAGCAGTAAAGCCGAGTCAATAGCAGTATTTGACAAGAACTCGGAAAAAGTATATGAAACATACGGGCCATACCACCACGACATATATTTCACAGGTGACGGATTCATCACGATAAGGAATCACATGGTGGAAAAAATGCGGCATACAATAGTTGATAATGAATTTGTTTTTTTCAACGACATTTTCATTGAGCAATATAATATTTCAATATTTGACCTGTTAGTTGACTCTGGTGAATTTGATGCGGAGGACATTTTCTCAGCAGACACTGCCGACATCAGGAACCGGGGAGAATCAACAGTGGTAGATCTTATGAATGATTTCCTACATACGAATTCAATCGACATGTATCAACAAGACAGCACACTGTTTAATGAGGGGGATATTTTGTCTTGCGTAAGAAATCTGGATTTGATCTTCGTATTTGACCCGGGTACGAGGAGGATAAAGTGGATGTGGGGTCAGGGCATACTGGACCGCCCGCATACGCCAAGAATTTTGGAAAACGGAAACATTCTGGTCTTTGACAATGGAATGCACAGGAACTACTCCAGAGTGGTTGAAGTAGATCCTGTGACAGATGAGATTGTGTGGGAGTACCTCTCCGACCCCCCTGAGGCGTTCCACACAACAACGATGGGGTCTGCGCAGAGGCTGCCAAACGGGAACACACTGATTGTGGAGTCAAACAGGGGCAGAGTCTTTGAGGTGACGAAAGATAAGGAATTGGTTTGGGAGTATATCACAAAAAAGAATGCTGAGGGACAACAGCGAACCATCTATAGGATGGAGAAAGTCAGTATATAAAGTCTATTGTACCACAGATTCAGAGAAGCCATGCATATATTGTCTAAGTGACAAATAGTATAAAGTGGAAAACCCAAAACCAGTAAATATGAATCGTCGGCATCTGACTGTTGTTCAGATTTTTCTGATACTTCAGTCACTAGTGCTTTTGGGTTCAGGAAATGGAATTTACGCACCCATATCTTTATTTCTGGCTTTGTTTATCAAGGCACGGCAAATCTGGGTTTTTGGGGTGATGGTTCTGGGGTCTGTTGCATCCCTATTACGTGCCGTATGGACTATGAACATCTTGGTTATTGCAATAAATGCATACATAATTTTTGCACTAAGCCTCAACTACGACCATTATTTTGGAAAACTAAAGTTTGGAATCTCATTGAGAAATCCAATAAATTGGATTTTCAAGCCGAAAATGGTGGATCTGCATATAGTGCAGTTCGTAAACAACACGGAAAAGACAATATTGAGTGAATATGACTTTCAAATAAGAGAGGGAGAAGTGTTTTATCTCGTGAACTCACATGCGAAGCCGATTTTACAGTATCCAGTCAAGGTGGAAAAAGCAAGTTCAGACGGCGTGAACATCATAGCAGTTGCTGAAGAGGGAAACCCAATGTTACAGGTCGTAAATGAGCAGCAAATCAGGAACGGAGAAAAAAACCTGTATAAGGGAGAATATGTAAACCTCTTTAATCCCAAGGACATGTTCGGGATCTGCTGGCAGATAACATTCAACAAAGCAGAAAAAAATACAGAAAAAGTAAAAAATTAATTGTTTGGGGGCTTTCGCCCCCAAAATGTTTCAGTCTTTTTTATTTTTTCTTGGCTTTCA
>JAHIYG010000255.1 GCA_018815265.1 Candidatus Altarchaeota archaeon
TGAGAAAGTCAGCGTCTCACCGTGATAATGGCTGAGTATAGTGTAGACGATAATTTTTGGAAATACAAGTCTCAAAACGATTGCATAGACTAAGAACGCGAGCAAAAACCTCAATGTGTAAAAGAAAAGCCAGGTTATTTCCTTGCCCTTAATCTTTAAGGCATTAGTGTATGCATAGAAGAAGCCTACTGCAACAAGTGCTGAAACTGCAGTAATCTTTGATGCGACAGCCGAGAAAATGAGAAAAAACCCAACATAGTCAGACGACACGCCTTTGCGGTTTAGTAGAATATAGATGCCTGAAAAGCCAAAAAACAAGGCTAGAGAAGTGTCAAGCTGTGCTACAGTCAACGGCAACACAACGACGCAATAGACTATATAGACACACATGTTTACTGTCTTTTCCTTTGACGCAACCAGTTTTGAGATAAAATAGAGTGTGGATACATTAAGGCAAAGTATGGACAGATAGGTTAGAGGCTGAAGAAGAGCAACACCAAAAAGTGTTAGAAACACCCCGAATAAATACATCATCGGTGGTTGGACGCATTCAGCCTGCCCACCATATAATGTTCCCTGCCGAAGGTACTGTATACAGCGTATGTCTCGTATGGAATAACCGTCTAAGCTAAAACCCGCAGTCAGGAAATAGAATACACAAACCACAACAACCAAAAGAATCAGTGTATCCTGTTTTTTTCCCCTCTTCACATACAAGCCCCCTCAACAATGCCACATATAAGGTGGTAGGCAACTGCGTGAGCTTCCTGGATGTAGGGAGTATCTTCTGACTCCGCCATAATACAGACATCACAAAGACTTTTTAGTTTAGAACCTTTTGAGCCGGTGAATCCAACAACCTTCAAACCCTTCTTCCGTGCTTCATCTACAGCAGAGATAATATTTGGTGAAGTGCCACTGGTTGACAGCGCAAACAATACATCCCCCTTCTCACCCAACGCTTCTACTTGCCTCCTGAAAATCTCATCAGCGCCAAAGTCATTAGCCAACGCGGTGAGGATAGATGTGTCAGCAGAGAGGGATATCGCTGGCAAAGCCATTCTTTGATATCTGAATTTTCCCACGAGTTCTCCAGATATGTGCTGGCAGTCTGCAGCAGAGCCACCGTTGCCACACAGCAAAAGCTTTCCGCCATTCTTTATCGAAGACACCACAATATCTGCAGCCTCCAGTATGTCCTCTTCTCTCAGTGATTTTATAGCCCTAATAGACTTATCGATTGATTTTTTAACTTCCACTTACACCACCTAAATGATATATATGCGGTTGAGTATATGAGAATACATAAAATAAAAAAAAATGAATGCTTCCGTAGTAATACCTACATACAACGAAAAAGACAACCTCAAACAGCTTGTTGAGGCTATACTCTCGGTATCAGATGTGGAGATAGTAGTGGTTGACGACGGAAGCCCGGACGGCACTGCAGAACTAGCCAGACAATTATCGGCTACATACAATATCAAGGTCGTGGAGCGGCCTGGGAAACTCGGGCTCTCATCCGCCATACTTGACGGATTCAATGCATCGTCAAACCAGATAGTGGGCGTCATAGACGCTGACTTCAGCCACGACCACACCATAATACCTAAACTTATAAAGGCAATAGAAGATGGCATGGATGTCGCAGTAGGCAGCAGAAAGGTAAGAGGTGGGGGAGTAGAGAACTGGCCGCTTTGGAGGAAGATTACCTCCTGGGGTGCAGCACTTTTAGCAAGGCCTCTCACATCAGTCCGAGACCCGATGAGCGGATATTTCTTCATAAACAAAAAGGTGATAGAGGGTGTGGAGTTGGAGACCATAGGGTTCAAGCTTGGACTGGAGATACTGGTTAAGGGAAACGCCAAAAAAGTCGTTGAAATACCATACGTCTTCAAGGACAGGAGAGCAGGCATTAGCAAACTCACAGGTGGCGAATTCAAAAACTATCTAAAACACCTACTCAAACTATACAAATACAAGGTGGGAATGTGAAAACTAAGAAGTGGGCTATGGCGTTGGTGCTGTTTTCAACACTCTGTGCATCCTCAGGGCAGATACTCATTAAGGCCGGTACAAACAACCTGGACGCTGACATAATGACAAAGATTTTCGAAACTAACACACTATTCAACGGACTATTGCCGCTTGCAGTCGGCTACAGCCTTTACGCATTTGCTGCGGCCATACTCATAGTGTCATTGAAATACGGAGAGCTTTCTGTCCTTTATCCCATCTACGCCATGAACTTCGTCTGGGTAGCAATAATGTCACCCATAATATTTCAAGGCCAAGACAGCATGAACACGCTGAAATGGGCGGGGATACTTGCAATAGTTGGCGGCGTCATTTTGATGGGATTAGGCAGCAAGGAGGTGAAAAATGGCTGAACTATGGGCTGCCGCCCTTGTGTTGGGTGCCGCATTAATTGGCTCATTTGGTAGTCTCTACTTCAAAAAAGCAGCAGATAAACTGCACCGAAGCCCTCTAGCAATCATAAAAAACATGGACTTGTGGATTGGCCTCTTCATATACGGAACATCAACTATACTTTACATCATAGCAATAAAGGGTGGGGAACTGTCAGTGCTTTTTCCGCTGGTTTCAACAGGTTACATCTGGGTTTGCCTTCTTTCAGTGAAGTATCTCGGCGAAAAAATGAACAAGACTAAGTGGGCTGGAATTGCAGCCATCGTCTTTGGAGTAATACTCATAGGATTAGGTAGCTGATGGTTTATAGCCGACTACATTAACCGGCTCCTGTCAAGGAAAACCAGATTTATTATGTCTTGGGTTATATAATCTGTGAAATAGATATTTTCTCTGCAATGGACGATAAAATACTTGAAAAATTCAGAGGCAAAACTGTCTTAGTTACTGGAGCCGACGGATTCATGGGTTCACACCTGACTGAAACACTTGTTGACGCAGGAGCCGATGTGCACGTCTTCATCAGGGCAACATCGTCTGGGGAGATGAAAAACATAGCACATCTCCTGAGAAAAGTCAGAGTACACAGGGGAGACCTAGCAGACCCGACCTCAGTCAGAAGAACTATTAGAAAGCTGAAAGACAGTTCAAACGACAAGCCATACATATTCCATCTCGGCGCACAAGCCCACGTTGGAGAAAGCTGGGAGAGACCCTATGAGACACTCATGGTGAATACCATAGGGACACTCAATATCCTGCAGGCTATTGTAGACATCGACTTAGACATTGAAAAACTGGATTTTGCTGGCACAAGCGAGGAATTCGGAAACATGGTAGACGAGATGAAGGACCTCTACAAATTCAGAAGCGACGGCATAGTCATATTCAACGAAAAAAGCCCCCTGAACCCTGAGAGCCCATATGCAGTATCAAAGGTTGCAGGAGACTTCCTATGTAAGGACTTCCACCGCGCATATGGTGTGCCGACAATAGTGACGAGGATGTTTAACAACTACGGGCCGCGGCAGAACCCGAGATATGTTACAGGCACAATAATAACCCAGGCCCTGACAAAGGATGAGATAGTATTGGGGGCGCTTAAGCCGACGAGAGACTTCACCTACGTATTGGACGGCGTCAGAGGACACCTCTACGCCACAGCCAAAGGCAATAGCGGACATACATACTCCTACGGCTATGGACAAGACATCAGCATCGGCGACTGGGCTAAAGACATCATAAATATTGGGAAAGAACTTGGCTACTGGGGTGAAAAGAGCATTGTCGCCGTCAAGTCTAGGATGAGACCCGGGAAAACAGATTTGATGAAACTGGGTGTAGACTACACAAAAATGAAGAAGGAGACAAAGTGGCACCCAAAATACGACAGACAATACGGGATAAGTGAGACAATAAAATACTACGCTCAAAACAAAGACAGATGGTGGGGCAGGATTGACTGGTGAAATAGTAATAACGGGGGCAAAAGGCTTCATAGGAAGACACCTCGTGGAGCAGCTGGAGAAGAGAGGCTACAAGGTTTTCGGATGCGACATTGAAAAAAAACAATCCAGGGAATCAGGATATGCCAGGGTAGACATAAGAAGGTGTGAAGAATACGAAAAACTCCCTAAAAATCCAGAGGCAGTCATACATTTGGCAGCTATTTCATATCTTCCGCAAGCCCAAAAAAACATCCAAAAAGCTTATGACATCAATGTATTCGGGACATACAATATGTTAAAGTATTTTCAAGTAACAGGTGCAGAAAAATTCATCTATGCATCAAGCTCCAAAGTCTATGGGAAACCCCAGAAACTCCCAATAGATGAGAATCACCCAATCAGACCAGACACAACATACGGACGGACTAAAGCATTGTCTGAGGAGTTAATCCTGAAGTTTTCCAAAGAGCATAGCGGAGCATACACTGTACTTCGGCAATTCAACATCTTTGGGCCTGGACAAGCCGATACATTCTTCATACCAACGCTTTTGAGCCAACTATCTGAAAAGGACAGGATAGTCTTGGGCAATATCAACGTCTCACGCGACTTCCTCTACATAGACGACCTAGTCAATGCATACATGAGAATTTTAAAAAGTAAAGACAACGGTGTTGGAATATACAATGTAGGCTCAGGAAAACCGACAAAACTTGAGAAGATAATAGAATTATGCATTGAATTATCAGGGAAAAACCCCGAGATATCGTTTGACAAGAAAAGAATAAGGGCTGACGAGCGGGTAAACTACTGCAGCAACAAAAGAATCAAAAAAACAGGATGGAAACCAAAGAAAACCATTGCAGAAGGCCTGAAAAAAACCATGGTGGGATATGGATTCTAAGATTTCAGCAGTCATAATATTTGGCATATTGCTGAGGATTCTGTTCTGGACCACTGCACCTGTGACTGGAGATGCCACATTTCACCTGACCATCACAGCATACATAGCAGAACACAAAACCGTGCCTGTCTTTGAAGATGCTGCCGGACCCAACCCATTCTGGTATCCGCCACTGTTTCATCTGTCATCAGCCATTATTTATTACATCACTGGAGTAGACCGGCTTGCCCCGCTATTATTTGGAATACTTGGCATATTCGCATTCTATAAGTTCACCAAAAACCATTTTCCGAAATACAATACCTTCTCGACTGCTATACTTGCACTTATGCCATTCCACATCTACTACTCATCAATAGCTTATCCAGAGACGCTTATGTTTCTCGTTGCCACACTGGCTTACAACAGCTACTTCAACTGGATGAAAAACAAACGAACGGGTGAATTTTTTAATGCGGTTGGTTTCTCATCGCTTGCGCTGATGACACATTACTATGGATTCATAGTCCTTTGCTCGGTTGCAGCACATCTTGCAATCAAAAATAAGAAAAATGCAATCTTGTTTTTTACTATCGGCGTCATCCTTTCCTCGCCGTGGTACCTTAGAAACTACGCCATATTCGGTAATCCACTCTGGCCTAAATTAGGGGCAGGCTATTACAAAGGCGACTCAGCGATACAGGCTCTCCCACTAGCTGATGCAGTCTACAATGTCCTAAACCCAAAAAGATGGGCTGGAACGTACTTTGACTTTTTGATGGGGGCGCCTAACTCTGGGGAAGACCTGTTGGAAAAAACGGCCGCAAACGCAGGAAACAAAGCTATACTGTGGCTGGGCGCTGTCATGTGGTTTGTTGCTGCCCTAGTGTTTTTGCATTTTCTGTTTAAGGGACTTAATTGCTTGAGCATAAAAGATGCAATATTGCCTGCTTTGGCATTTGTTATATCTATACTTCCCTATAGTGGAAACAACCTGGCAAGGATGTTCGTCTGCGCCATACCGTTCATACCTGTCATAATAGCGAAAGGCATTGGCAGTAGACAGAGTTTGACTTTTTTCGCTGCAATAATTGTGCTTACAGCCGGTTCGTACACATATGCATACACTAACATGAAGGTGCGGGAAGAATACACACCATTTTTTAATCTAATGAAGGAGAGGATAGGTTCAGACGAAAGAGTACTGATGCCCTACAAAGTCGGAGAATGCCTCTACTTCAGCAAAAAAAGATGCGCCAGAGTAGGAAGCGCCGGGGGAGTGCAGATAGTCGATGAAGAAGAACTTGAAGAAAATATTGCTGAAAACAGGATATCATATGTCTGCTGCACATCAATGAACTATGATAGTTTGAGAGGATACAATAGAATGGTCTGTGAACATTATTCTCGTGGACAACCATCTTTTAGTTATGTAAAAAATAATATATGGGGTAAATGCTGGGTTGTATAGATGGAAAAAGTGCTAGTGACCGGTGGTGCTGGATTCATAGGAAGCCATGTTAGTGAGGAACTCAGTGGTAAAGGCTACAGAGTGTATGTTATGGACAACATTGACAGCTACTATAGCCAGGAAATCAAAAGGAAAAATCTGAGAGATATTGGGGAGAGAGTAACTTTCATCAAAGCCGACATAACAGACTACCCGAAAATAAAGGGGATTGTGGATGAGATAGATCCGGATTATGTCATACATGAGGCGGCGCAGGCTGGCGTAATAGAATCTATTAAAAACCCGCACAAGACAGATATGGTGAACATCCAGGGCACATTGAATCTCCTTGAGGCGGTGCGAGGCAAAAAATTGAGGAAATTTGTTTTCGCATCATCGTCATCTGTCTACGGGCCAGTGAAATACCTGCCTTTCGACGAGAATCACCCTACCAATCCGATATCACCCTATGGAGTTAGCAAATTGGCATGTGAAAACTACCTCAGGATATATTCCAGAATGTGCGGTTTGAGGTATGTTGCA
>JAHIYG010000256.1 GCA_018815265.1 Candidatus Altarchaeota archaeon
ACAAAAACAAACACGCACGAAATACTGGCAACAGGTTCTTTCGGGGAAATAACAGCGAAAACAGAAAACAAACCATCACCAAAAAATCCGAAAACATCGTATCTGGCAATACTATCAGCAATAGCGACACTTAAAAAAGCCACAGAAAACGTAAAAAAAGGGTGTTAGGCACTACAATGAAAAGAAAAGATAGAAAATTAGGCACTACAAAAAATAGTTTACGTGGTAGGGTGTGTTTTTGGTTTGATGATTTGGAAACTCCTATGGGTAAATCCGTCGACATAACAGTTATTATCCTTATATTTGCGGCTTTGTTTCTGTATGCCCTACAGACATATAATTTTGAAAAAAACACACTAGAGATGCTACAGACTGCAGAATTAGTAATTGGTGTAATATTTCTGGTTGAATACCTTCTGAGACTCTGGTCATCAGAGAATAGGATAAGATACTTCACAAGCATATACTCAGTAATTGATTTGATAGCTGTTTTGCCCGTCTTCATAACATTTGGAAACCTCCAGTTTCTTAGAATATTTAGGGTTTTCCGGGTGTTTAGACTATTGAGGTTTTTGGAAAGAAAGGAATTCTTCTTCGGGACCGTGACTGAGACGTCACTTATCGGGTTGAGGATTGTGTTTACTGTGGCAAGTATTGTCTACCTATCTTCAGCATTCATATACTTGGTCGAGAAAGATGGGAATCCGGGGATAACCAACTTCACAGATGCAGTATACTATTCGACTGTGACCCTCTCGACTGTAGGATTTGGTGACATAACCCCAAAGACACAGTCAGGTAGGTTGATAACGATAGGTATGATAACCGCTGGGTTGATATTTGTGCCACTGCAGATTGGAAGATTATTCCATGAAATGATAGTCTCCAGCGGGAAAAACAGGATAGTATGCAAAAAATGCGGGCTAACATACCATGAAAAAGACGCAATACACTGCAGGCACTGCGGAGAAACAATATACCAAGAAACAGACGGAGAATAGAATGCCAAAGACATTAAAGGAGAAGGTTATGGCTGCATGCGTTCAAGTGATACGTGATGAATCAACAGCAGATTTGGATGGAGTCTTCCTAAAGGATTTAGGAGGGAGGATAATACCAACACAGATTAGGTGTGGTAGGCACCTCAGCTTATTCCCGCATACCGCAACAGAGAGAAGGGAGCTTAGGTTCCCAGACGGAGAATCTGTAGTTATAAACCCCGGTGATAAGGTAATGAACATGCATATAAACTGGCCTAAGAGAAAAGGCAAAGACCCTCTTCAGTTCATAATGGATGTGCAAGAAGAGGTATACACTAGCGAGTTTGTATCATTGGCAAAAACACTTAAAGGTTGTGGGGGGGATATAAAGATTATATTAGGTACATCACCCACAGTAAACAAAGGCGTTACAAGGCTTGGTTTCGGTGTCGTCGACTCCACCTTATTGGCAAATATTGGAGCAACAATAGGTTATTCAATAGATTCAATGCGGGTAGACCCACGAGAAGGAATGAAGAGAGTGAGAAAAAATTTATCCAAACCTGCGCTGACTGCCTTTATAACACCCAAAAGGGTAATAGAAAGGTTTGAGGATGAAGAAAAAGCCCGCAAAACATGGGAAGAATACAAACACCCAAAAAATGAAAAATATTAAGGATATACGGCCTTCTGGTTCAGTAAAAAACCTAATACGCCAGTTAGGCACTACAGGGTTTCAGGCTACGAACCTTTCAAATGCAGTGGATTTGATTGATGAGATGAAAAATGGGGGGGACACTGTTTTTCTTACCTTCACAGCCAATATGATGGCGTCTGGTTTGCGTGGAATTTTCACAAAGTTTATTGAGTCTGGTTTGGTTGATGCAGTCATAACAACTGGGGGGAGCATAGACCATGACATCATACGCTCATACAAGACATATACACTCGGGGGATTCAACGCCGATGATGTGGCCTTACACAAGAGGGGGATAAATAGGATAGGCAACATATTAGTCCCTACAAACCGGTACGTATTCCTTGAGAAGAAGATGAGAACGTATTTTACTGAGGTATACAAGAAAAAGAAGGTCTTCACACCATCACAATTATGTGATTTTATCGGCTCAAAACTCCCAAGGAATTCATTCCTTAATGCTTGCCATAGGATGGAGGTTCCTGTTTTTTCCCCGGGGATTGTTGATTCAGCAGTTGGTATGCACCTGTATTTTTTCAGGCAAGAGCACAGGGATTTCATCTTAGATACTGCAGGGGATCTGAGCATGCTTGCAGACCTTGTTTTCGAAGCTGAAAAGACTGCAGGAATAATAGTCGGTGGTGGCATATCAAAGCATCACCTAATCGGTGCGAATCTGTTGAGAGGAGGTTTGGACCGGGCGGTTTATATAACAACATCCCATGAATTCGACGGAAGCCTATCAGGCGCACAACCCAAGGAGGCGAAAAGCTGGGGTAAAATAAGGGAGCGGGGAGAGACCGTCACAGTACACGGGGAAGCAACGATAGTTCTGCCTTTGATTGCCTCAGCAGTGCTTTAATAACTTCTTTGAGTATATGATAGTGTGTTTTTAAGATGGAAGATGAAGTGAAGAAAGTCATTGAGAAGATCAGGCCAATGCTTCAAATGGATGGCGGCGACGTTGAATATGTCGGTTTAGAGGAGGGAGTTGTGAAAGTCAGGTTGCAGGGAGCCTGTCATGGGTGTCCGATGAGTCAGATGACACTACAGCATGGGATAGAAAAAGCAATTAAAAAGGAAGTGCCTGAAGTGAAAAAAGTGGTTGCGGTCGAGTAGTTTTTTAAGTAAATAAACAGATGACTTACACCTAGGGTTAGTATGTGGTTGGTATGGTTTCTAAGGTAAGGAAAAGAGATGGTAGGGTTGTCAAATTCAATAGGGAAAAGATTTCTGATGCTATACACAAAGCAATAGAGGCGGTTAATAAGCAAGATGGAAAAGAGTCTGAGAGACTTACTGAACGGGTAGTTAAGGAATTAGGTAAGAAATATAAGGATGACACGCCGTCTGTGGAAGACGTGCAAGATGTTGTTGAGAAAGTATTAATGAGTGAATCACAGCCAGAAATCGCAAAGGCATATATACTATATCGTGAAGAGAGGAAAAAAGTAAGGGACGCCAAGTCGATGATGGGTGTGGAAGACGATATAAAGCTGACAATAAATGCAGTTAAAGTTCTGGAGAGGAGATATCTTGTAAAGGATGGTAGTGGAAAGGTTATTGAGACGCCAAAGCAGATGTTCCAGCGTGTAGCTGGAAATATAGCCCATGCAGACCTGATATATGATAAAAATGCTGATGTAAAGAGGACAGCACGAGAATTCTATCAGTTAATGGCCAATCTAGAGTTCATGCCAAATAGCCCCACATTAATGAATGCCGGCAGGCAGCTTCAGCAGCTTAGTGCCTGTTTTGTTTTGCCTATTGAAGATAGTATGGAATCAATATTTGAGGCCATAAAAAACACAGCTTTAATACACCAAAGTGGTGGGGGAACGGGGTTCAGCTTCTCTCGTCTTAGGCCTAAAGGAGATATTGTAGCTTCAACGTCTGGTGTTGCGTCAGGCCCTCTTTCATTCATGAATGTATTCAACGCAGCAACAGAGGTGATAAAGCAGGGAGGAACACGGCGGGGGGCAAATATGGCCATACTCCGTGTTGATCACCCGGATATTTTGGATTTCATAGTAGCTAAGGAGAAGGAGAATGTTTTAAACAACTTTAATATTTCAGTGGGGTTGACAGAGGATTTCATGAAGGCTGTTGAAGAGGAAAGAGAATATGAGTTAGTCAATCCAAAAAGTAAAAAACCAGTTAAACACATCAATGCACGGACAGTATTTGATTTGATTGTCACTATGGCGTGGAAAAATGGAGAACCAGGTGTTGTGTTCTTAGATAGGATAAACAGGGACAACCCGACACCCTCCTTAGGTGAAATGGAGTCAACAAATCCGTGTGGTGAACAGCCCCTCCTCCCATATGAGGCGTGTAATCTCGGCTCCATAAACCTGGGCGAAATGGTTGAAGAAGGTAAGATAAACTATAAGAAATTGAAGAAGACAATACATGTTGCTGTGCATTTTTTGGATAATGTAATCGACATGAGTAAATTTCCACTTGAAAAGATAGAAAATATGGTGAAGTCGAATAGAAAGATTGGTTTGGGTGTTATGGGTTTTGCAGATATGTTATTGAAGTTGAAAATACCCTATAACAGCGATGCTGCTGTGGATATAGGAAAGGAGGTTATGTGTTTCATCAATAATGAATCAAAAAATGCGTCAATTGAATTAGGTAAAAAAAGAGGGTCTTTTCCAAACTTCAAAAAAAGCACGTATGTGGATAAGCATGAATGTATGAGGAACGCAACCACAACAACGATTGCACCTACTGGAACAATAAGTATAATCTCTAATGCATCAGGCGGTGTTGAGCCATTGTTTGCCATATCATTTATTAGAAACATATTGGACAATACAGAAATGATAGAGGTTAATCCAATATTTGACAAGGTTGCGCGGGAACGCGGCTTCTATAGCGAGGATTTGATGAGGAAGATTGCGAAACGCGGTACAATACATGGTATAGAGGAGATACCAGAGGATGTAAGGAGGGTGTTTGTCACAGCCCATGACATAACTCCTGAATGGCATGTGAAGATGCAAGCAGGCTTTCAAATGCACACTGACAATGCAGTTTCAAAAACGGTGAATTTCCCGAATGAAGCAACAACAGATGATGTAGAAAAGGTATACCTTCTCGCATATAGGTTGGGTTGTAAGGGAGTGACAATCTACCGCGACGGGTCAAGAAGCAATCAAGTATTGAATATTGAGTCTGTGAAAAAAGAGGCGCCAGAAACCCAGAAATGCCCGGAATGTGGGGGTACTCTGGTGTTGGAAGAGGGTTGTTGTACCTGCCATAGTTGCGGCTATTCAGCATGTAGTGTGTGAAAAAAAGTGGCTAAGAAAAGGAGGGGACTAGTTCATGTATATACTGGTGATGGTAAGGGAAAAACATCCATATCATTAGGGTTGGGTTTAAGGGCTGTGGGACAGGGATTAAATGTTTTAATGGTTCAGTTTCTGAAAGGTGGGGGTTTCTCTGGTGA